>NZ_VCQZ01000064.1 GCF_005938195.1 Paenibacillus thermoaerophilus | reverse complement strand
TGAGCCATATCTGAATCTCCTCCTGAAGAATGTTGCTTAGACACCATCATTCTAACTGAGGGATTGGGATTATGGCTCCCTTTATTTTCAGTAAACTACCATTTTACACAATTATACGGACTCAACTTATAATCTCGTAAACCTCTTGAATAAAGTAACCCATCTTACCGGAAATGCTACAGCGGACTACTATCGGTTGGTTAAAATTAACATGAAGGACGGATCTGTGAAAGTACTTGAGTTCGGTGGGAATGGTCAGTTTTTTAAGGTTCTCGACTCAGGGGTATTTTTCAAACTGGAACCTCCAGAAAATCACAAGATATTGAACAAACTGATTGACCGTGTAGAGAAAGAATATCAACTAAAACACTAAACATTTCAATGAAAAAGTGTTGTCGAAAATGAACGCATGAAAATTTTGAAGGGAGCCATTCCTGTAATGAATGAATTCGAGGTTTGAATGAAAAAAGTACCTTCTGTATACTGGGGAACGTTCCGACCAAAGAACAAATCCCAGCGCAGGAGGCACTCTACAATGAAGTATAAACA
>NZ_VCQZ01000063.1 GCF_005938195.1 Paenibacillus thermoaerophilus | reverse complement strand
TGAACTGACCCCCGTCAAGTAGACAGTACAAAAAAATAAAAATCGGTTAAGCGGCCTTGGTCCTGAATTCCATGGGACTGAGGCCGTTTAGTTTTGCCTGTAATCGCTCGTTATTGTAAAAACGGATGTAGTCATCTATGTCTTTTTTGAGTTCCTCAAAGGTACTGTATGTATGCAAATAATACCTCTCACATTTCAGGGTTCCCCAGAAGGCTTCCATTGGACCATTATCAATACACCTGCCAACTCGGGACATGCTCTGGGTTAGTTTGTCGGCAAAGAGCTCCTTGAACCTTAAAGAGGTATACTGAAAACCTCGGTCACTATGAAGCATCGGCTTGCTTCCCGGTGCCGCTTGCAAGGCCAATTTCACCGTTTGGAATACTAGACTGTTGTTGTTGGAATGCCCTAAGACGTAAGAGACAATCGTGTTATCATGAAGATCCAGAATGGCACTTAAATAGGCCTTCTGACCACTGCCGTATTTGAATTCCGTTACATCGGTTACCCATTTCTCATTCGGTGCTTTCGCATGAAACTCACGGTTTAACAGATTCTCGGCAACCTGCTGTGGAGTTGAACGCACATATTTCTTTCTCTTTCTGCGGAT
>NZ_VCQZ01000062.1 GCF_005938195.1 Paenibacillus thermoaerophilus | reverse complement strand
TATAGCAAAGGAATTCTTCCCTCGGGGTGTGGAACTTTGTTATCTCGTCAATAACAATTTCCATTTTGAGGTGCTGAATTCCTTTTAATTATGCTCAAAACACCCTGACTTTTTCAGGGGAAACTAATTATCAAGTGATAAATGTATTTATTCGATAGTCTGACGCTCGATATTTTGGTTTGAAGAGGAATATGCTAAAGTCTTTGATGATCAGGTACTTACTTTACTGAAAATTGTAGATGAGCATTAAATCCAAAAGGAAATAGCCGACACCTAAATGGGTATCGGCTATTAGGCTATTATTTGAACAATATGAATAAATTCAGTTTACCATATCAAGTGATACGGTGAGCCGTATCACAAGTACGTCAAGTTTATTTGGGAAATCTCGCAGTGGGCTTAGTAAGGGGTTTTGCCGCGCATGGATGGGGGAAGGGTCACATTGAAGCTACCCAAAACGAGGAGAGGACTTTTGCTTTTCGCAACCAAAAGTCCTCCCCCGTTATAGTCCCTAGTAGTGGTGTAAAATTACACCGAGCTTCTTGACAAGGGAAGCCACGGTATGATTTCTACTAAAGTGACGCCAATCACCTTTAGAAGGAGGATCAAACCGTGGCTTCTATAGATA
>NZ_VCQZ01000061.1 GCF_005938195.1 Paenibacillus thermoaerophilus | reverse complement strand
CTAAATAGACCCAGCCCTGCCGCGTGGCAATGTACGTGATGTCGGCGACCCAAACCTTGTTAGGCGCATCCGGTTTAAACTGACGGTTCAGCACGTTCTCATAGACCGGCTGGTTGTGCTTGGAGTTCGTGGTGGCTTTATATTTCTTTACCGTAACGGAGCGAAGGCCCATTTCTTTCATGAGGCGACTGACCGTTTTGGTCGAAACGCTCTCGCCTTCTTGACGTAGTTTCTCCGCGATTTTATGGCTGCCATAGCGTTTCTTAAAGGCGTAAAAATGGTGCTGGATCCGCTTCATGAGCTTCTTGCGGCGCTTCTCCTGCTCGCTTGGTTTACGATGGACCCACTTGTAGTATCCGCTTCTAGATACGTTCATTACGCTGCACATCTTCTCCACCCGAAACTGGAAGCGGTGTTTATGAATAAACGGATAGATCAGTCTCGGCTTTTCGTGAAGAAGTGCATCGCCTTTTTTAAGATCTCAACCTCCTCTTGTAGATCCCGATTCTGTTGTTCCAGCTTCTTCATTTTTTCGTAGTCCACAAACAATTGGGATTTCTCACCGGTGGAAGCAAACTGCCTTCTCCAAGCCCGAATACTTCTTACCGGGATGTCCAGCTCCTTGGATACTTCAGACGGGGTTTTGCCGCTTTCTTGCATGTGCTTAACGGTTTGACGTTTAAACTCGTCGTCAAAATGTTGACGGATATCTCCCATGACACACCTCGACCTTTTGGTTGGTTATATTGTACGGGCCGCTACTACGGCGTGTCCACTTTTTAGTCTACATGCA
>NZ_VCQZ01000059.1 GCF_005938195.1 Paenibacillus thermoaerophilus | reverse complement strand
GTTAGTGTAAAATTTCCGTGGGGGTAGGAAATGGAAAAAGCGAACATAGAAAAAGAGCTTCTCCCTTGGTAAAGTGATGTTTGCCGACAACACACCAAGAAGGAGAAAGCCCCTATGAGCCACTTTACCACAACGATACCGACGATGAAAGAGCTTGAGCAATGGATGCTGCGGAAAATGCAAGAGGCGTTCGCCAGCGCCATGACGAAGGCGCTGGAAATGATGGACCAGCAGATTCTTGAGCAGCGGGACCGATCACGTTACCGTGTGAAAGAAGAACGCGAAACCAGCGTCAATACCGTGTTCGGGCATATCCGGTTCAAACGGAGATTGTACGTGGATCGACAGAGTGGCAAGTATGTATATCTGCTGGATCGCCTGCTGCAATTCGAAGGGCGAGGGAAAGTCAGCCCGCATTTGGAAGAGACGGCGATTGCGTTCGCGAGCCAAGGTCCGTCCTATCGGGACAGCGCGAAGCGGCTGGAGCAATTGTTAGGGTACAACGTGCTAAGCCATCAGGCGATTCGGGAGAAGCTGCTCGAAAAGGCGGAGCAAGAGACGAGGGCTGCAAAGCGGCGACCGGCGCGCGTGCTGTTCGTGGAAGTGGACGGCTTGTACACGAAACTGCAGCGGAGCAAGAAGCATGGAATGGAGAACGCGATTGCGGTTGTGCACGAAGGCTGGGAGAAAAGCGGCAAGCGTGTCCGACTGAAGAATAAGCAACACTATCTGCATACGGCCGGGGGCAACTTCTGGGAAGGGTTTGGAGACTTCCTGGCGGAGCGCTACGAAATCGATGAGAACACGTGGCTTGTCGTAAACGGAGACGGAGCGGCGTGGATCGGGGAATGTGAATCGTACTTCCATCAATGCTTGTACATGCTTGACCGTTTCCATGTCGCACGCGATCTCAAGCGTTTTGTCGGCCATCTGCCGAGTGTATGGGAGGCCGTAAAAAAATCCCTCGCCAAGCAGGACGCTGCGGCGTTGATGGCGGCTTTGGAAGGCGTGGCAGAGCACGAGATCGCGGAGGAGCAATGGAAACAGTACAAGAGTTATCTGAAGCGGCATCAGAGGCATTTGGACGACTACCGGAAGACGCTTTGCGCCAACGGAATCGACACCAGCGCTATGCGCCCGATGGGGAGTGCGGAATCGCAGATGCGCATCTT
>NZ_VCQZ01000058.1 GCF_005938195.1 Paenibacillus thermoaerophilus | reverse complement strand
AAAGGGCTTGTTCTCCTTGAACCACTTTGGCCATGGACTCTTTGCTGAAATACCGGTGCGAAACTGTCCATTCGTCCTGCTGTTCCATTAAAATGGCACCGATGAGTCGAATGACAGACTCACGATTCGGAAAGATCCCGACGACATCGGCACGTCGGCGGATCTCCCGATTCAAGCGCTCTAACGGATTGGTGGAATGAATTTGCCGCCAATGCTCCCTGGGAAAGGCCATGTAGGCCAGTACGTCACTTTCTGCCTGCTCCAGAATATCCATGGCTTTCGGGAACTTCCCACGAAGTTGCTGGGCGACTTGTCGGAGTTGCATTACAGCCGCCTCTTGGCTCGGCTGCGCAAAAATCGTCCGGATGATCGACGAGACCATCGATTGCGACGACTTCGGCACCTGGCTCAGGACATTGCGCATGAAGTGAACACGGCAACGCTGCCAAGTGGCGCCCGCCAGAACCTGCTCAATCGCTCTGCGCAACCCTTCGTGAGCATCACTAATCGCCAATTGCACGCCTCGAAGTCCCCGAGCGACCAGTTTCCGTAGGAACTCAAGCCAAAACGAGCCGTCCTCGCTCATGCCAAGATCAAAACCGAGAACTTCCCGGTCCCCGGTCTCCCGGATGCCGATGGCCACGACAAGCGCCATGCTGCGTACCCGGCCGCCCTCGCGTACTTTCGGGAACGTGGCATCCAACCAGACATAAGGAAATTGTCCCTCGAGCGGGCGCTCTTTGAATGCGATCACGACTTCATCGAGCTCCCGGCATATCCGGGATACTTCGCTTTTGCTGATGCCTTTCATGCCCAGGGATTCAACGAGTTCATCGACTTTTCGCGTACTGACGCCGTGTATGTACGCTTCCTGTACAACGGAAAGCAATGCCTTTTCCGCGCGCTTCCGGGGTTCAAGCAGGGAGGGGAAGTAGCTGCCTTTGCGAAGCTTCGGAATGCTCAGATTGAGCGTTCCGACCCGTGTATCCCACTCCCGCTGCCGATAACCGTTGCGCTGGTTGGTTCTTTCCGTGTTTCGTTCATAACGCTCGGCACCGATCTGGGCCGCTACTTCCGCCTCCATCAAGGAATGAACAAGCACATTCAAGGCTTCTTTGAGAAAGTCTACATCACCATCAGAACCGGACTTGCGCAAAAGCTCCAAAAGTGACATTCTATCTATAGAAGCCACGGTTTGATCCTCCTTCTAAAG
>NZ_VCQZ01000057.1 GCF_005938195.1 Paenibacillus thermoaerophilus | reverse complement strand
TTGGACCTCTGTCAAGAAAGTGGACACTATGTTAAGAGAATTTAGGATGCCTTATGGTTGGAAAATTGCTCACTAAATTGAGCCGGCGATAAATAGCCCAATGCACTGTGGATCCGCTTGCGGTTATAAAACAGCTCGATGTACTCGAAGATCTCTTGGCGGGCTTGCTCCTTCGTCCGGAATCTCTTGCAATAGATCAGTTCCTTTTTGAGCAGGCTGTGGAACGATTCGATGCAGGCGTTGTCGTAACAGTTCCCTCGACGGCTCATGCTGGCTCGCATGTGGTACGATTCGAGCTTCTTGCGGTAGTCTTCAGACGCATACTGCGAGCCCCGATCGGAGTGGTGCAACAGCCCTTCCGGAGGCTTCTTCTTCGCATAGGCGTCCTCCAAGGCCCCTAGCACCAAGTCGGTGGTCATTCGGTCGCCTAGACGGTAGCCTACGATTTCACGGGTGCAGAGATCCAGCAAACTTGCCAAATACAGCCGCCCCTCGCGGCATGCAATATACGTGATGTCGGCCACCCACACTTGATTGGGCTGGTGGACGGTGAACTGCTGGTTCAAGATATTCGGAGCAACGGGATTCTCGTGGTTGGAGTCGGTCGTTTGAACTCTGAACTTACGTGCCACACAGGAACGCAGGCCCATCTCCTGCATATAGTTGCTGACCGTGCGCTCGGTGGTACGAAAGCCTTCCACGTGCAGCAGATACGTGATTTTGGGGCTGCCATACCGCCCTACGGAATCGGAGAAGTGGTACGAGATGCGTTCCATGACCTTCGCCTTTTGAAGCGCCTGTTGACTGGGCTCTGCTTGTAACCATTTGTAAAAACCGCTCCGGGACACGCCTAGCGCTTTGCACATCTTCTCCACACGGAACTCGGAGCGATGGTTCTCGATGAACGAGAACTTCAGTTCCTTGGTTTGCTGAAGATGTGCACTGCTTTTTTTACGATTGCCAGTTCCTCCTCCAGATCGGCAAGTCGGCGATCTTTGGCTTTCAGCTCACGCTCCTGCTCTCGGAGAAGCGTCTCTAATTCGCGCACCCGCTGTGCGCCAGCCAAAGGCTCGTTCTCGAACTGCCGATACTTGGCAAGCCATTTGTGCAGGGTGCCTGCCGGTATGTTCAGTTCGAGGCTGATCTCCCCCACCGTCTTCGTCTGCTCTTGAATGTACTTCACCGTGCGTTGTTTAAACTCTTCGTTGTAATGCTGCCGTTGTTCACCCATGTGAACACCTCCTAGATAAGCTTATTATCAAGCTTCTCCTAAGCTGGTGTCCACTTTTTATTCTAGCTGCA
>NZ_VCQZ01000056.1 GCF_005938195.1 Paenibacillus thermoaerophilus | reverse complement strand
TGTCAAGCGTCTGTGAAAATGTCACCTTAACTCGTCTGTAAAAATGTCACTTTGTTAATTTGCGTAGCCGCCCGTTCCAGTGACTTGGACGGTTGTTGTTTTTGTGTTATCCTGTTGTTGTCTTCTGTTCCATGCCAACCTCCAAGGGTGGTTGGCGGCGGGTTTGCGCGGCTGCGCAGGCTCCGCCTTTTTTGTTTGGGTCACTGGTTTGCGTACCGGCTTTTCCGTTTCTTTCAGCGGAATCGCTTGACCGTTGTGCCAAACGAGCACTTCTCCAGCGAGCGTTTCACGCACCTCCACCGTCGTTCTGGCTTCGAAACGGAAATCACAGGGCTTGGCGAAGGTATACACCTTCCCGTTATAAGAGAGCGTGTTTCCGTGTCCTAACTTTCGGTACTCGCGAATCGTGAACACATGATTCAAATGGACAGATGGATCCAGCTTCATGTACGCCGACTCCGCCTCTTTGGGCGGAATGGCGAATTGGCGATTGTGCTTTTCCAGCAGCTTGGGCAGCACCGCATTGGCCTCCTCCATCGTCTGGACGCCGAGCAGCCGCAGTTCGATGACCAAGCGATCTTGGAATGTCTTCCAGAGCCGCTCAACGCGTCCCTTAGCCTGTGGCGTGACGGCCTGGATATGCTCGATATGAAGCTCGGCCATCGCCTTGCCGAAGTGGGAGAGCGGCTTCGTTTCGCCGGCCAGTTCCTGCTCCACGGTCAGCTTCTCCTTGGGCGAGCGAAAGATGGTGTGCCGATCGCTATAAAGGCCAAGCGGTACGCCGTACTTGCGGATGCCTTGCTGCATGACGAGCGAGTAGCCTTCCCGGCATTCCGTCGGTCTAAATACGGCGCCAACCACGGTGCCTGTCGCATCGTCGATGGCGGCGTGAAGCGTGAAGGCGGGGGCGCGATCCTCCAGCCAGGCATATGGCGTCGCGTCCATCTGCCACAGCATCCCCGCCTGTGGTTTGCGTTCACGTGGTCGATGGGTCTTACCCCGTCTGCGCTGTTTGGCTTGTTTGATGCCTTTTTCCAGCAGCATGCGTCGGATGCTGGATGGGCTCAGTTTCAGCGATTCGTGCTCTTCCAGCAGTTCCGCAAAGTGGCAGTTGTTGCTGCCGTGGTATTTCGTCTTGTACAACTCGACGACCTGATGTTTGATTTCCTCCGACAAGGCGTGTTTCGGCTTTCTACCGCGATTACGGTGGGCAAGTGCCTGTGCTCCTCCTTCTGCCACATATTTCTTCTTCAGCCGAATCATTTGCCGCACGCTCAGTCCGAGTGTCGCAGCCCCCTCAGCATTCGTCATCCGCCCATCCAGAATCTTCTCCACTACAAGTACCTTCTTCAGTTCTGCTCTGGTCAATGTCATAAACTCCTGTCCCATAGTGACATTATCTCAGAACAGTTACACCGTGACATTATCACGGAACAACAACA
>NZ_VCQZ01000055.1 GCF_005938195.1 Paenibacillus thermoaerophilus | reverse complement strand
TTAGACCCCCATGCCGCTAATGCGGCACCAGCAGATGATGAAAATGGGCGAATGCGGTACAATATTCCTGCGGCTGGTGGAGGGAGGTCGTTGTTTCTTGGTGCTGCGAGCCCGACTCTTAGACGGACCCCAACGACCAGGTGCACCACAGATTGTCGCTCCTTCGGGAAGCACGCGGGATAGAATGGCCCATGTGTGGTCGTTGCACCAGCCCTCAATCGACAAAGCCGCAAGGAGATTGTCCATCATGGATGTCGTCTACAGCCATGTCTGTGGACTGGATGTCCACAAAAAGACGGTCGTGGCCTGCATTATCACGCCGGACGAGAAAGAAATCCGCACATTCTCGACCATGACCGACGATCTGTTGCAGATGGTGGACTGGATCAAGAGCAAAGGTTGCACCCACGCCGCCATGGAAAGCACCGGTTCCTACTGGAAACCCGTCTATAACCTGTTGGAGACGGAAGAGATTCAAACCTTGGTCGTCAATGCGCAGCATATCAAGCATGTTCCCGGACGAAAAACCGATGTGAAGGATGCCGAGTGGATCGCTTCGTTGCTCCGGCATGGATTGCTCCGAGGCAGCTTCATTCCGCCACGTGATCAACGGGAGCTTCGCGAGTTGATCCGATACCGCCGTAGTCTGATCGAGGAGCGGGCACGAGAAGTCAACCGGATTCAGAAAGTGCTGGAAGGCGCCAACATCAAACTGTCGTCGGTAGCCAGCGATATTCTGGGCAAATCGGCGCGTGCGATGATCGAAGCGCTGATAGCCGGTAACGTTGATCCGGAATCCTTGTCGGAGTTGGCACTTCGGCGTCTGAAGAACAAGAAAGCGGATCTCCAGCGCGCGCTCAAAGGACTGATCGGCCCGCACCAACGGTTGATGCTCCAAACCCAACTGCGGCACGTCGATGAACTGGACGCGCTGATTCAACAGTTGGACGAGGAGATCAAGAGGCGGATGCTCCCTTTTGAGGAAGACCTGGAGCGGCTGGACACCATTCCCGGGGTGGCCCGGCGGACGGCGGAACAAATTGTCGCTGAAACGGGTACCGACATGAGCCGCTTTCCGTCTGCCGCTCATTTGTGTTCGTGGGCGGGGTTGGCTCCAGGGAACAACGAAAGTGCTGGGAAACGAAAGTCCGGGCGAACGACCAAAGGGAATCCGAAGCTTCGGAGCGCTCTCATCGAGGCGGCACGGGCAGCAGTCCGAACGAAACACACGTATCTGTCCAGTCTATATCATCGCATTGCCGCCAGACGAGGGGCCAATCGGGCGGCTGTGGCGGTGGCCCATCGGATCCTGACCATCGTCTACCATCTGCTAAAGGAAAAACAGGTTTACAACGAACTGGGGCCTCATTATTACGAAGAACGCCGGCGTGAACAGATGGCCCGACAAGCGATACGGAAGTTGGAAATGTTAGGATATGACGTTATGGTAAAAGAACGGGAGCAAACCGCATAATCCCCTATCATTTTCCAATTTGAAGCGATGTAACGGTGGGTTGGCCTTTTTGTGCTTTTTAGCGACTATTATTTTCGGGATAGAA
>NZ_VCQZ01000054.1:1321-1584 GCF_005938195.1 Paenibacillus thermoaerophilus | reverse complement strand
GGATCTTAGCACTCATGGTCTGACTCCCGGATATAACTCTGCGGCATTCGGAGTTTGACTGGACTTGGTAACCCTTGGCGGGCCCCGCACCCAATCAGTGCTCTACCTCCGCGAGTCTCTTTCCGAGGCTAGCCCTAAAGCTATTTCGGGGAGAACCAGCTATCTCCGAGTTCGATTGGAATTTCTCCGCTACCCCCAGCTCATCCCCGCCTTTTTCAACAGACGTGGGTTCGGGCCTCCAGTGCGTGTTACCGCACCTTCAC
>NZ_VCQZ01000054.1:0-1311 GCF_005938195.1 Paenibacillus thermoaerophilus | reverse complement strand
TGCACGCGAACGTAACTCGCCGGTTCATTCTACAAAAGGCACGCCATCACCCGTTAACGGGCTCTGACTTCTTGTAAGCACACGGTTTCAGGTTCTCTTTCACTCCGCTCCCGCGGTGCTTTTCACCTTTCCCTCACGGTACTGGTTCGCTATCGGTCGCCAGGGAGTATTTAGCCTTGGCAGATGGTCCTGCCGGATTCCCACGGGGTTTCACGTGCCCCGCGGTACTCGGGATCCCCTTCGGAGAGAGTAGGCTTTCGGCTACAGGGCCGTTACCTTCTATGGCTGGCCGTTCCAGACCATTCGCCTAGCCTGCTCTTTTCTTACTCCATGTGAAGGGTCCCACAACCCCGAAGGCCGAAGCCTCCGGTTTGGGCTCTTCCGCGTTCGCTCGCCACTACTGACGGAATCACTGTTGTTTTCTTCTCCTCCAGGTACTTAGATGTTTCAGTTCCCTGGGTATGCCTCCGGCTGCCCTATGGATTCAGGCAGCGGTGCGCAGCCATTACACTGCGCGGGTTTCCCCATTCGGACATCCCCGGATCAACGCCTGCTTACGGCTCCCCGAGGCGTATCGTCGTTCGCTACGTCCTTCTTCGGCTCCTGGCGCCTAGGCATCCACCGTGCGCTCTTACTAGTTTCATCTGCGCTTTTTGCGCTGCTTCGCTTGTCAAAGCTTGCAGCTCGGATGCTAATCGCTTTAAGTTCGCTATCCAGTTTTCAAGGTGCAACGTCTGTCTTGCCTTCGCCGCTCCCAAAGCGGCAAGGAGTATCTTATCACATTCCTCTCCTCCGCGCAAGCGCCTTTTTCGAGGAAAGTGATGGTGGAGCTAAGCGGATTCGAACCGCTGACCCCCTGCTTGCAAGGCAGGTGCTCTCCCAGCTGAGCTATAGCCCCATGTCCGTCTAGTTCTGCCTAGACGATGGGCCTTAGTGGACTCGAACCACCGACCTCACCCTTATCAGGGGTGCGCTCTAACCAGCTGAGCTAAAGGCCCGTATGCGCTTGGACAAAGAAAAAACCCACCACAGTGGGTCCGCTTGGCAGCGTCCTACTCTCCCGGGACCCTTCGGTCCAAGTACCATCGGCGCTGGAGGGCTTAACGGTCGTGTTCGGGATGGGTACGCGTGGTTCCCCTCCGCCATCGCCACCAAACGGATTGCTTCGAAAGAGGCTCGCTCTTTCAAAACTGAACAAGTGCTCCGCGTCTTCTTCTTCATCGTCCCGTAGGACTCCTTAGAAAGGAGGTGATCCAGCCGCACCTTCCGATACGGCTACCTTGTTACGACTTCACCCCAATCATCTACCCC
>NZ_VCQZ01000053.1 GCF_005938195.1 Paenibacillus thermoaerophilus | reverse complement strand
TAGTTGCTCCTGAAAAAGTCGATTTTCAAAAATAGTTTCGGGTTGCTGGCTGGGTTGTGAGGGGGAACTTTCCCTAATGATCGGTTTCCATGTTAGTTTTGGAGCATTTTTGCCGCTCTTTGCAGGTTGTGGGTCAGAATCCCGAAGCCGACCCAGCATTTTGAGCCGACAAAGCCCCGATACCTGCTGCGGTTCAAACCGTACTTCCGCTTGAGAAGACTAATCTTCGCTTCTCCAGCTGCACGGTAACGCTGCAAGTCTTTGAACCATAATTCGTTTTCGTACTCGGATCGGGCAATGCCTTTTTTGCCCTTTCGCGGCAAGCTAGCTCGCTTCACACCAAGTTCGGTAATGGCCGTTTCGTTCTTCTTGCTTGAGAAACCGCGGTCGGTCGCTACAGCTTGCGGCGCTTTGCCGAATTGCTTGATATGCGCCTGTACAGCGGGAACGAGCAGTTCATCATCCGAGGGGTTCCCCTCGTAGACAGCGTAGCCGGTCACAAAGCCGCTTTCCGTCTCGTCGATTCGCACCTTGTAGCCGAACTCAGTTCCTTTGGCCAGCTTACCTTTCTTAATCGGTCTTGCTTCCGGGTCAAAGAAACTGACGATCCGATCTGCGATGATTCGATTGCCGGAAACGACCTGTTTGGCTTGTTCCAACAACTTGCCGGTTAGCGTGACCGCCTCGGTCAGTTTGGTTTTACTTTGTCGAAGAGCAGCTTTGCCCTTGTCTTGCAGTTTCTCGATAACGGCTTGCGCCTTGTTCACAACGTTCTCGGCTACTTCGATTACGCTCCCAGTGATCCGGTCAACTTCTTCCCAAGATTCACGGGTGCGGCGACGTAGAACTTTCGCGATGGACAGAATCTTTTCCTTGATTTCTGCCGTACGATCTTCAAAGCCTTGAACAGTGTGGGAGGCGACTTTCCGGATTTTCTGAATCGTTCGAGTGATGACTTTTACGCCATCTTGCAACAGCGTAGCGTCTGTCGGGTGATGGATGTCGGATTCCACAACCGTCGTATCCGTGCGCAATTTGCGGGTTTTCAGAACGGCTTTTTCCTCACACTGCTTTACGAGTGCGGCATTGATGTCTTCGACGATCTTGTCGCCGTAGCGTTTGCGGGCATAGATGAGCGTAGACGGGTCGGGCATCGGTTCGTCGATGGCAAACCGGCAGAACATTCGCCATGTGATGCTGTCACCGACTTCCTTCACGAGTGACTCGTAGCCCAAATTGTATTTATGCTTCAGGACCATAAGACGGATGTACTTTTCAATTGCAAGCGTAGGACGGCCGCTTTTCTTGCCTTTCGGGTGCAACTCAGTAAACGGTTGAAGAAAACGGTCGTCGTCCAGTAATTGATCTATGATTGCAAGCTCGACCGGCAACTTTCTAACAGATTCCGGGAGAATGGCATCCCAGATGGTCAATTGCTCGTCTCGAAGTTTCAACATTTTCTTCACCTCTTGGAAGGATTCCCGAGGGCTTCTGTTGAACTCCTATAGCAAAGGAATTCTTCCCTCGGGGTGTGGAACTTTGTTATCTCGTCAATAACAATTTCCATTTTGAGGTGCTGAATTCCTTTTAATTATGCTCAAAACACCCTGACTTTTTCAGGGGAAACTA
>NZ_VCQZ01000052.1 GCF_005938195.1 Paenibacillus thermoaerophilus | reverse complement strand
GGAGCCATTCCTGTAATGAATGAATTCGAGGTTTGAATGAAAAAAGTACCTTCTGTATACTGGGGAACGTTCCGACCAAAGAACAAATCCCAGCGCAGGAGGCACTCTACAATGAAGTATAAACACGCCAGGAAACAGAATCAACGAATTCAACAAATTACCGAATCAACTCTTGTTGTCGGGGCCGACATTGCCAAGAAAACACATGTCGCCAGAGCCGTCGATTTCCGCGGAATCGAGCTCGGTAAAGACTGCGTGTTCGGCAATGATCATCAAGGCTTAACGAAACTTGTAACGTGGATGAAGGAGCTTCAGCGGCGACATCACAAGACGGAAATCGTCTTGGGGATCGAGCCCACCGGACACTACTGGTTTCCACTGGCTGAATATCTGCAGCGTGAAGGCGTAAGAGTCGTCGTTGTTAACCCGCATCACGTAAACAAGAGCAAAGAGCTTGAGGACAACTCACCGACCAAGAACGATTACAAAGACGCCAAGGTTATCGCCGATCTGGTGCGGGGTGGGAAATACAGCGAGCCTAAATTGCCGATGAACGTCTACGCAGATCTTCGGATCCTGATGAATCTTCGGGAGAAGGTCATGGTTAACTTCGGCCAAGTCCAGCGCCGCATTCAGAATTGGTTAGACCGCTTCTTTCCGGAGTATGGCCAGGTGTTTAAGGACTGGGAGGGCAAGGCTTCGCTGATTACGCTGAGTGAATTCCCGACTCCGAGCGAGATTGTGGCGCTAGGTGTGGGCGCAATCGTGCGTCGTTGGAAAGAAGACGTAAAGCGCGCCGTCGGTCCCAAACGAGCGTCGCAGTTGCTTGAAACGGCGAGAACCTCCATCGGCCTTAAACAAGGACTGGCAGCAGCGAAAATCGAGCTGAAGACTCTTCTGGAGCAATACGAGATGTTCGCCAAGCAGCTTGAGGACATCATGATGGAAGTGGAGCGTTTGTTAGCTCAAATTCCGGGAACGAAAGAAATGCTGACCATCCCTGGTGTTGCCATCGTGACGCTCGCCGGCTTCCTGGCTGAAGTCGGGGACCTTAGTGGTTACGACCACGGCCAGCAGATTATTCGGCTCGCTGGCTTAAATCTAAAAGAAAACAGCTCTGGCAAGAAGAAAGGCAAATCGACGATTACAAAGCGTGGCAGATCCAGGCTTCGGGCTTTGTTGTTCCGAGCGGTGATGCCGATGGTGACGAAGAACGCCGAGTTTAAGGCGTTGCACCAGTACTTCACGAAGCGAAGTCACAACCCGCTGAAAAAGAAGCAATCCATTGTGGCGCTCTGTGGTAAATTAATCCGAGTATTGTACACGCTAGGCACCAAACGCATTCCGTACCAGCCATCCGATGTTCTGGGGCCGGTACGTCAGGCCCAGTTACAGATGGCAGCTTAATTCAAACCATTTTCACGTTTCTCACACAGAACTTGAAATAAACCAACGACAATTGAAGCACGGAGCAGCCGTAGGATCTATTTCCATAAGGGCAACGACCCAGTAAAGGAGCAAGGAAACGGCGTCCACACCTCGAGAGGCAGAACGAAGGAATGTAAGGGCTAAGACCCAGCGTGACATGGGAGGGTAAGCCGTCGGGGGAATAGAGTGGATATCCAGAGTGCGGTCATACGACTCATCCATAGATTGGGGACAGCGTCCCAACCTCTATTCCCGCCTCCGGCTCCTCCAGAAAATTATGTCATAGCTACATGACTTATCCATCTTTCAGGATGGTCGATGGTTGAAAATCTAAGAACGAGTGAGAAAACGCGAGAAAACATTAAATAATAGTGGGAG
>NZ_VCQZ01000051.1 GCF_005938195.1 Paenibacillus thermoaerophilus | reverse complement strand
AACGGTTTGACGTTTAAACTCGTCGTCAAAATGTTGACGGATATCTCCCATGACACACCTCGACCTTTTGGTTGGTTATATTGTACGGGCCGCTACTACGGCGTGTCCACTTTTTAGTCTACATGCAAATTGTATAAAAAGCGGATTTTTCCTACTCTAAGCCGAACGCTAAACGTCATCAGCAGTCCTCAAGTGGACGGAAAACTGCTTTATACGTCCGTTAAGGGGTCAGCAAGGGCAGGTATGCAACTACGCTAATGCTAATACCTAACGTATTGAAGGGGCAGATTGTTGGGCGACCCCTATTTCAACCTTTTCCTTCTTATAACATAGATACCTCCAATGACGATTACGAAGATCGCCACAGTAGCGATAAAAATAGTTACTGTGTTGTTGTTATCCGTTCCCCAAACCGGCGAGTTTTGATCTGGTTCTTTTACTGTCAGTTTGTGATCCGACGCATACTTTTGAAGTAATGCGTTCACTTCTTCCTTATCCCCTTGCATGTTGACGACCACGTTGTGATCCGCAACTTCCAAGGCGGTCGTCCAATCCGGATGCAACAGTTCAGGGGTCGAGTCAGCATTCTTCAAAAAAATGAGGTAGGTCTTTCCCTGCTGTAAAGTCATTGAAAAATCCGGACACGCATCATCGTTTGTTGTTCGACTGGATTTTGTTGCTGGCAAGTGTATAATTTTTGGAGCTATTCCCGGTCCGACATAGTTTATGACTTTGATCGTCGTTTGCCTTCCATTGTTGCTGCTAGTCGAAACCTCTCCTTGAACCATTACCGGTGATTCCTCAGCCAACATTTCATACGACCAAGGCTTTGGACTACAGGCATTCGCGTACTGTGCCCCCCAAAGGAAAGAAAAGGCTAGCGTTAAGGAAAGTAATCGATACAACATAAGCGTCATCCCTTATGTTTTATGTTTTGCATCTCATATTTCTAAATGCAACCATAAATGGAATTGTTTCACTTATTCGATGGATTGGGCAACGATTCATAAATTTGTGTGAGAATATAGTCCGCGGCAAGCATGTCAACGTCGCTGAAAACCCGTAAATCATGCATTGGGTAATGCTTGCGTGAATCCTTCTGCGTCCAATATAGCCTGTCCTCATCCAAATAAGTTCACCTTATCTTCGTGGTAAGCGTAAAATCCGGAACACCGGTGTCGTCCGAACGCCGGGATCATGACTGGGTTCAAGGAAGGGATGTTCCGTCCGGATCAATCGGTGACGCGGGCGGAGCCCGCGAAAATGAAGTAATTGAAGTAATAAATCGAACAAAAGATTTGATGCTCAAAAAACGTCTCGACAATATTTCGCGCTAACGACAACCGGCTTTCCGGTTGTATAAACGACAAATGATTTTCCGTTTAACGTAAATGTCGTAGCGCTTGACGCTAGGCTCCCACTGAAATTGTCCAATTTATTTTTGAGTTTCCGTTCCGTGGCCGGAGCCGGATAAAAGTTCCAGTGCTCCAAGATAGAACGCTTCGCTGTGCTCGAACGTGCCAGAAAACGGATAATCAAGCGAGACGTATTTTGCGCTGCCGTTAAATACCTACTCCGTTCCCTCTACGATCGATGTATCGTATCTCCCGCCAATTCGACGATCTTGTTGTACATTTCTAGTTTGGTCATGTCACTGAACATGTAAATCTTACCGTCAACTTTCGTATAGTTAGTTTCCCCTGAAAAAGTCAGGGTGTTTTGAGCATAATTAAAAGGAATTCAGCACCTCAAAATGGAAATTGTTATTGACGAGATAACAAAGTTCCACACCCCGAGGGAAGAATTCCTTTGCT
>NZ_VCQZ01000050.1 GCF_005938195.1 Paenibacillus thermoaerophilus | reverse complement strand
TGGCTCATAGGGGCTTTCTCCTTCTTGGTGTGTTGTCGGCAAACATCACTTTACCAAGGGAGAAGCTCTTTTTCTATGTTCGCTTTTTCCATTTCCTACCCCCACGGAAATTTTACACTAACTTGGCTATGAATGGAATAGATAATTCCCGCACCTCCCGCATTTAGCACGCCCGGGGCGATTTAAGTCAACAGAATTTTTTTTGGGTACATCTTGAGCACACAACAAGTGTTTTCTTAAAACGTTCTTTTCCTCGATTTACAGCTTTTGTCTCATTAAAATAGTCAACCGCCTTTATAATTGCAAGAACAATCGATATTAAAACAGCTATCGCAAAAATTGGGGGAGAGATTGCGCATAGTAGTATGATTGCCCCAAATATGATATACATTTTTATACGCTTTGATTTTATTTCATCTTCGTCAATTAACGTGTACTCTATCCGCCCACTCCGAATCAATCTTACGAAACCGTTATTATACAACCCAAAACAATAGGTAAAATCAAGCTTATCAATATAGACCCACATTGAAACTCCATCACTTCGCCCTTTTTCGTGAAAGCGTAAATAAGTGATAGTACCATCCAAATCAACGCAAAGATCAGATTTTATCAATAGCGTTGCATAAACATTGCTTTTCTATCGTTTATAGAATTTTCTGAAAACGGACCTGCCGCCGTATAGGCTAAAAAGTTAAGGGGGCTATGCATGCAAGGCAGTTATTGTCCATTTGGTAATATCTAGGATTTCAAGGTGCTGATTACCTTTTCTTGCTTTGCGTTGCCTTAGCTCTTCACGACCTTCTGCCGACCTTTCGAAGTGCGTGCTGGTTTTCGAAATACAGCCGCTTTAAAAACTTCCCACGACTTGGTGAGATTCGATTTTAGTAGTCGGCTTAGATCAAGCAGCGACTTAGTTGTCGAGAGCTCCAGTTTCATCAGGAGCAGAAGGCAGTAACTAATCAGGCAAATCAGGATCTGGTTCCATACGGCGTTTTCATCTTCACCGTAGAATCGCGTCAACTTCAGATGCTGCTTCAACCATCGGAAGAAGGTTTCAATCTTCCAGCGATTGCGGTACAAGTCGCCGATTTCTTCAGCGGTCAGATCGAATCGGTTCGTTATGATTCGGATGGGATTTCCTTTTAAATCGACGGTTTCGATGAGGCGAAGAACATGCTTCATCTGTTTGGCCCCTTTGCCGATCTTCACCATGCGATCCCGAGTCATGACCGAGCCTTCCGCTGTTGGAAATTCATCCATCACTTCGACAATAGCATTGTCTTTCAACCGAGTAACGAAGAAGACCCCATCCCAGCAGTACTGGTCGTATTTCTCGTAGTCCACGTAGCCGCGGTCAAATACATAAGTAGCGCCGGTTTCATCGATGAGCGCATCCATTTGGGTGCGATCTGACGGCTTGGCCGGAATGAGCACGGCCTTCTCCGGATAGACCGTATCCCGATCACAGAAGGTCACGCGTAAGTGGAGTTTCACGCCGGCTTTCGTTTTCCGGTACGTTGCCCACTTGTACTTGCTAAGACACAGACTCATGGTCGTGGAATCCAGCAATTTAACCGTACCGACTCGCCCAGCGGCAGGCGTGCGAATGCGAGTGACCTGAGCGACCAGATCGACAAATAGCTGCTGTAAAAGTTCCGGCGACAGCTTGTTGTTCTTCCTGGAAAGCTGCGAAATACTGATGGAGGTGATGCCGAGTTCTTTCTGGAAGGCTTCGTTATTCTCAATTTCGGTGACAATGTCCCGCAAAGCCTTGCGCTGATTCAGCTGAGCGTCCATGAAGATGAGAAGGTACGCTAGAGTGGTAAGCTTCTTCACATACTTGTCTTCGCCGGTTTCTGTGGTCCAGTCGGAAATTATTTTTGCATTTAAGGGTGCAACCCATTTACCAAATGACGAAAGTAGTGTATCCTTGTCCATGCGTGATCTCCTATGATTAGGGATTTGGACAGGACTACCTGCTACCCTAATTATGGAGATTTTTTCTTGCAATGGACGTCTTTAATTTAACACTTTTAGCACAATTTAGAATAACAGAGAAGGGTTCGAATTTAATGCAACGCTATTGAGATTTTATATTTAGTAATGAAACTAACTCACGATGTTGGTCGGCATCGGGTAAATACGTGGGTAGTGTCCCGTCAAGTGGTGTAAAATCGATTTCTACTGCGTGACCTAGATTTACTTCTGCAAGAGCGTAGTGGATGCAAGGGGGAGTTGCTCTCCTTGGACGACTTTGGCCATGGATTCAAGACTGAAATAACGGCGTGCGACGGTCCATTCATCCTGCTGCTCGATCAAAATGGCACCGATCAGTCGGATAACGGATTCCCGATTTGGAAAGATTCCTACTACGTCTGAACGTCGGCGGATCTCCCGATTCAAGCGCTCTAACGGATTGGTGGAATGAATTTGCCGCCAATGCTCCCTGGGAAAGGCCATGTAGGCCAGTAC
>NZ_VCQZ01000048.1 GCF_005938195.1 Paenibacillus thermoaerophilus | reverse complement strand
CTTTCGATTTCCTGTAGGATGGCGAATTTCTCCGACGCACTATATTGTTTATTAGGCATGAAAAAAGCTCCCTTTACAGCAGCAGGTTTTATTATTTCACCTGTCTACCTTAAGGGGAGCATATCAAAGGGTAGAACCGAATGAGACAATCCCAAAATATGAACGAAACACCTCCAAATCCACTAAGAAAGTGGTAATGGAGGTTTGTTTTGACTTGATTTTTCATTAAAAGTGGGGGCTTAAAAATCTAAAATTGATTTTTGGGACAGCCCCTTTCTGCATTCAAGGGTATCCTTAAATATTAAGCACGTTGATGATGGATTCTTGCGCGAAAACGGACCTTCGGCGAGCTTTCGCGGATTCGGGGATCAATAACCCGGCCGCGATACGAACCAGTACATCGATCGGTTGTAATACGTGTTGTTGACCCGGACAAAATGCTCGGATACCCGCTCCACAAATCCAATATCTTTGTGCTTGCCGTCCAGGTAGATTTGTATCGGCACTTCATGGTCGAGATGATCCATAAAATGTTTGTCGTCATAAAGGCGTTGACCATTCGTATACATGGAGTATGTCTCCTTTCTTTAAGTCCGATTGCGGAATCACAATCCTTTGTGTTTTTCCGAACGCGAAGAAGGATGAAGGACTGCATTCGATAACGGCCGGATCCGTCACAGTCGCGCCAACGACATTCGCCCGCCTTTTGAGTATATTCGTCGGGGTTTATTAGCTAAGACAATCGGCATTGGCAAAACGTTGCAAGGTCCGCAAAAATTTTAAAAAGACTCGAAATGCCGCGGGCCGTAGGACAACCTGTCGAGAATGCCGCGAAGATGCGGCGGGAAGCTTGCGTATAGCGGATTTTGACGAGACTCATCGCGCGGATTCGCCTTGATTTCAGCGGGAAAAGTTGATAAAATGGCCTTCATCGACGACGCGCGAGGAAGGAGGCGAACGGCATGGCGGCCAAGAAAAACGACGGGAAAGTGCTCGTCCAGAACAAAAAAGCCCACCACGACTATTTCATTGAAGAGATGTATGAAGCCGGCATGGTGCTGACGGGAACCGAGATCAAGTCGCTGCGGGCCGGTCGCGCCAACATCTCCGACAGCTTCGCGACGATCCGAAACGGCGAGATCTTCGTGCACAACATGCACATCAGCCCGTTCGAACAAGGCAACCGCTTTAACCCCAGCGATCCGACGCGGGCCCGCAAGCTGCTGCTGAAGAAGGCGGAGATTCACAAGCTGCTCGGCCAGTCCAAGCAAGAAGGCTACACGATCGTGCCGCTGAAGGTCTATGTGCGCAACGGCTACGCCAAGCTGCTGATCGGTCTGGGCAAAGGCAAAAAGCAATACGACAAGCGGGAAACCGTCGCCAAGAGGGACGCGCAGCGCGACATCCAGCGGGCGCTCCGCGAGAAGCAGAAGGTGGCGAGATAACCAGCAACCTCACCTGTACAGGTCATGTCGGCCGTGGTATATTAAGAAGACACCGGTGCCGAACCAAGGTGTCGCGTTCAAGCCATCAGGACGTGCAGCCTGTTCGAGCGGAGCATCGCGGCGGCGACGGATCGCCCCGAGCGCCCTCCAACAGAGTTCGTACGACCGCTTATATTCGCGGGGGTGTTTTTGGATTCGACGGGAGTAGTTCGAGCATGGGTAGCGGGTAGCGGGGCTGCGTCCGCTTCATCAACGCGAACGCCAATTAAATGGCAAACAACAACCTTCTTACGCTGTAGCAGCTTAATAACCTGCTCGCGTGCTCTCGCTCTGCATCGCCCATGTGCCGGGATGAGGGCTCAACCTTAGTGGGATACGCTGTCCAGTCTCCGCCTGGGGCTGGCTGAAGAAGACAATCAGGCTGACCTGGATCGAAGCCGGTTACGGGGCGTCGGCCCAGGTGACAACAAAACTGTAACTACACCCGTAGAAGCCTGTGTGCCGTTGCTTTCGGACAGGGGTTCGACTCCCCTCACCTCCATAATTACTAAGAGAGCACCAATTTTGGTGTTCTGAGAGTTAAACCATATCTTTGCCGCCGCGGCAAACATTTGCTTTAATAAACTCGCGGCAAACATTTGCTTTAATTATTCAGTTCCGGGTATGTGGACTATTCCCGGGTCTGTATTTGGAGTGCATATTTTTGTCTTTTGACAGACAAGAGTATGCTTTTGTTTTATAAACATCAATTCACCAAAGCCAGGTGGAAAATGTTGAACAGTATTACTTCAGTTGGAGAAAAAATAAAGTCAATAAGAAGACAAAATAAGATGACCCAAATCGAATTTGCTCAAAGCTTAGAAATATCCCAAGCTACGCTTAGTGAGATTGAATCTGGGAAAACCAAGCCTTCATTTGATGTACTTGTCCTCTTAGCTGACAAGTACATGGTCGATATGAATTGGCTCATAATAAATCGAAAGGTAGAACTGCATTTCGGGTTGCAAGAAGATGAGCTTAAATTATTACAAAACTATAGGAATCTACAAGATATTGCTCAGGAAGAGTTACTGGATTATTCAATGTTAAAATTGCAGCGATACCAAAGAAATAAATGATTCATAAACCACTGGTTCAAAAAAATCCAGAATACTGCGAACTTCTTCATGATTAGCAATACAGTACAATACGAAAAAAGCTGGCTCATTTGATATGCTCCCCTTAAGGTAGACAGGTGAAATAATAAAACCTGCTGCTGTAAAGGGAGTTTTTTTCATGCCTAATAAACAATATAGTGCGTCGGAGAAATTCGCCATCCTACAGGAAATCGAA
>NZ_VCQZ01000047.1 GCF_005938195.1 Paenibacillus thermoaerophilus | reverse complement strand
CTATAGAAGCCACGGTTTGATCCTCCTTCTAAAGTAGAGTCGCGTCACTTTAGTAGAAATCATACCGTGGCTTCCCTTGTCAAGAAGCTCGGCGCAATTTTACACCACTACTTGAGACTATAACGATTGCGAGGTTGATCACATCATCCCTTATTCAGTAGGAGGGCCTACCGATATTGAAAATGCTCAATTACTTCACAAATATTGCAATCGATACAAAGGAGATAAAGTAATCGAGAACATAATGGAAGATTTTATTGATGATAGCGACGATATATAAATAAGCAGTCAATAAAGAAAAAGAACACCAAAATTGGTGCTCTCTTAGTAATTATGGAGGTGAACTTACATTGTTAAAAACCCTGTCGGTTAAAAGTCAATCAGGAAAAGGCATTCCAATACATAACTAAATGCGAGGCAACGGGGCAATTAATGTCCCTTTTAACGTCTTACTCCGGGCTATTAGAGCAGGTACTAATTTAGCGCTTCTAACGCCTGTTCAGACTCAGACTTGCTGTAGAAAACATAATGTACAGGTACATCCTTCGCAGAGTATGTTCGCCAACTAATATTAACCTTCCCGTCGTTCACCGAGCTGACCAAACCAAATTCTACATTTAACCGTGGACTTATGTACCAAACAATATCTGCTACTTTATACACAGCATTCACTCCAATCGAAAATGATAATATCAGGCTCACATTATCGACAAATTTGTGAACATTTTTCAAAAACCTAAAAATACCCCATGTTTCCCGGTATATATTATATATAGAGAGACTTTTGCATGTAACACATTACACGGCTTTGGATCATCACGTCTCCTGATAATTAGGGCTTGCTGAACATTTCGATAATCATGCCAATCGAGGTTGACACAACAGATTTAATAACAACCTGAAAAACGGCAAAAAGAGAACCCGCAGCTTACGTTCGAGGTTCATCACCAGAAGTTGAAGGGCAATCACCGTTTCGCTGGTCTCACGAAGACGTGCTCGTATACGCCCCAGACCATAGGAGCGTTTGGCTTCTCCAAATTTTCCTTCAATTGCATTTCGACATGATGCGTCCTTCTTGGCCAAGGTCTGGTCACGATCATCCTCTTTCTTCGGACGACCCAAGCTCGGACCGCTGAGCCTGATGCCATGTTCCTTGCAATACCGAAGGTTCTCCCGATTTCGGTAGATTTGATCGGCCAGAATCGCCTCCGGATAACAACCGTGACGTTCGACGTACGCTTCGACAGCTGATTTCAAGGTGATGCTCTCATTGAAGTTGTCCCAAGACAGCTGTTCCATTCGTGCGTAGCCATCGACCAAACTGATTGCCAGTTTTGCTCCGAATTCGACCGGCGCGTTCACTTTGCCGCGCACGATCGGACGGACATGTGGCTGAGACAGGCTGACAATGCGATCTTCAACCGTATGAGTTCGATTGACGTACATCAGCTGCTGTTGGCGATACAATTCAGCAATTACAAGTAGCTGCCGGTATTGCTTGGCATTCAGACGCTCCAGGCCGCTTTTTTCGGCAAGCATATCGATGATTCGAAGGTTACGAGAGACATAACGAAGCTGCTGGCCGATTGCTTTGCGAATCTGTTTTGCACCTGCCCTGCGTTTCTTGGCGATCTCGAGATACCGTTTGCGGGCAGTGTTCCGGTACGTTCTTGGTTTCTGCGCTTCACCAACAAAGGGTTCATGCAGTACATCGATGATCTCCTCAAGTTTCTCTCGCGCTTCGTTCAGCAATTTCAAATCCGTTGGATACGAAATGTCTGCCGGGGCGCATGTGGCATCGAGCATGAGTGTGCCGTTGTTTTTCGATTGTTCGTTGTCTGGCTGGCCGGTTCTGTCATCGCCATTCCGGCCTCCCGTTGGCCGGTTCGAACCATCGTCATCCTGATTCTGCTTGTTGTCAGCTTCTTCTTCCAAGATCCAGTCGTTGACTTGCTGGATAACATCTGCGCCCAATCGTTTGCGGAAATGCGTCATAAGCGAATGGTGGAACGGCGGCTCGTCCTGAAACTGGGGCAAACCGAGAAAGTATTGATAATACGGATTTTCAGTGATCTGTTGTACGGTTTCCCGATCATCGAGCTGCATACGCTCCTGAATGTACAGAGCACCCAAAGCCATGCGAACAGATAGAGGAACTTGGCCACGCATTGATTGCTTGAAAGACTTCGCGTACTTTTCTTCTGCGCGCCACCAGGGGATCATGGCTGCGAGTTGGACCCATCGATTGTCCTTATTCAATTTTCCGCCGAATGGCAAGAAGAAATCTTCGAATAGTTGAGGTTGGCTTTCGGTTCTACGATACATGGCATACGCTCCAAGTGCACGAATTATGAAGGAAAACGTACATTTTCCTTGCATATTAATTCGACCCGAAAGCCATGAAAACCTTGTTAAATCTGAGAAAATTTATTATTCAGCAAGCCCTAAAATAAATATTATCTTTTACAAATGTATTATTCAAGGTAACCGTATTTTTTGGGAATATGCCATGAAAGGTTTAGGGGCAAGTGGAAAATCACCGGAAATGGCTAAACCGCCCTACGGAAAGGACCACTTGTGGGTGAATTAGTGGGGCCGCCGCGAGTGCGAAAGCCGGCGAATTGAGGTTCACGAAAGAGAAAATATGTCCCGGGTTATAATCCCCCCACCTTGTGCCGCGACGGAAATACATCTTCGCTTCCTGTCAGCCAAGCGTGGTTATATGGCCCTTCAATCGGCCTAGTAGGACATTACAGATTCCGGCATGCGGTCTTTATCTGTCCAGAGCAACGAAGCATGTTACAGCATTTTCATATGGATCATTACCTGCAATTCGCGCAAGTATTCGTTTTGAACCCGAGCCTCCTCCACTAGATGCCGTATGATATAATAAGACATATTAGACCCCCATGCCGCTAATGCGGCACCAGCAGATGATGAAAATGGGCGAATGCGGTACAATATTCCTGCGGCTGGTGGAGGGAGGTCGTTGTTTCTTGGTGCTGCGAGCCCGACTCTTAGACGGA
>NZ_VCQZ01000046.1 GCF_005938195.1 Paenibacillus thermoaerophilus | reverse complement strand
CTATAGCAAAGGAATTCTTCCCTCGGGGTGTGGAACTTTGTTATCTCGTCAATAACAATTTCCATTTTGAGGTGCTGAATTCCTTTTAATTATGCTCAAAACACCCTGACTTTTTCAGGGGAAACTAACTAAATCGATTCAATGTTTTTCCTCCTGCTTTATATCACGGCTATGTTAAACTCAACTGTTGATATTTGTCATCATATGGCTCGGAGCTGTTTACAATGGTTTCGCTACCTTGATCGCAAGGAGTACGAAAACACAACGTCGAATAAAATCTCTTCGAAGAAATTAAGAATGATCATTCTTGGCTGTCAGCTGATCGAAAAATTGAAGAGGAGTGCTCCTTGATGACAAATAGTAGAATGAATCCTAAGGTTGATGAATTTTTAAGTAAAGCTAAAAAATGGAAGGAAGAATATGAGAAGTTGAGAAATATCGTTCTTGACTGTGGGTTGACCGAAGAATTGAAGTGGATGCATCCTTGTTACACGTTTCAGAAAAAAAACATCGTTTTAATACATGGATTTAAAGAATACTGTGCGCTTCTGTTTTTCAAAGGTGCCTTGTTACATGACACCCATGGTATTCTAATCAGACAAACGGAGAATGTCCAGGCGGCGCGCCAGATTCGGTTCACCCATGTTCGAGAAATCGTTGCAATGGAAACCATCTTGAAGGCCTATATTTATGAAGCCGTTGAAGTTGAAAAAGCCGGTTTGGAAGTGAATTTTAAAAAGAATACAGAATTCAACATTCCTGAAGAACTTCAAAATAAATTCGATGAAATCCCTGCCTTGAAAACTGCTTTTGAAGCATTGACGCCGGGACGGCAAAGAGCATACATTCTTTATTTTTCTGAACCCAAACAATCCAAAACTCGAACGTCAAGGGTTGAAAAATGTATGCAGCGAATTCTCAATGGAAAGGGATTAAATGATTAGTATATTCGATTAGAAAATAAAATTAATTTAAAATGGGATAGCCTATATCAATAAAAAAGACGTGCCGAAATGATTGTCATTCGGCACGTCATATAGTTTCCGGATTACGGGAGCAATCTCAATTCCGCCCAGTGCGGATGCGCTTCGAGACGCCGTTCCATGTCGCGGAACGCCTGGAGCGAGCGGCTCAGCTTCAGGTAAGCGTCGCCCCCTTCGCTCCAGCCCTGGAAGCCGATCATTCCTTGATAGCCGATCTTTTTAAGCTGCCCAAGCACCGCGAAGTTGTCCAACTCGCCTTCGTCCAGCGGCTCGATCGTGGCAACGTTGCCGAAGCCGTGCGGATTTCGGCGGCTGCCGGACAGATTCACTTGCTTCAGATACGGCGCCACCTCAGCCAGCACGCCCGGCAGATTGGACCCGTCTACGGCGTACCAGTGGTAACCGCAGAACACGATGCCCAGATTGGGATGGTTCAGCCGGCGGCACAGCCGCACCGCATCTTCGTGGCGTTCGACCCAGAAGGAGAGGTGCGTGTACAGCAGGAGATTGATATTGCGCCGCTCGCAAATCTTGAGCGCTTGTTCGAGCCACTTCACCGCGATGTCGTCGCCCGCCGGGTCCGAGGGGCGCAGATGGCTTCCGACGGATTGGATCGCCAGCTCGACCGTCGAACATCCCTCAATCGTCTCCAGCAGCTTCAGGATGCCCTGGTTTCTCGGATGGCTCTCGCCCAAAGAAAGGTCCAGCACGACGTATACGCCCGCGACGTCCAGCCCGTATTTCTCCTTGACGGCGGCGAGCTTCGCCGCGTCCCTCCACCGCTCTCCGTGCCAGACGGACATATGCGTCGCGTCGTATCCGATCTCCTTCAGCATCTCGCACCGCGCTTCGAAACTGTAAATCCCCATGGAGTTGTAAAAGGAAAAATCCATTGCATACACTCGGTAAGCCATCGCGGTCAGTTCCTCCTTCCCGGCGAATCGGCTCCCGGGTTCCCCGCCGAATCGCCGTACGTAAGGCCTAATTCATACGCCCGTTGGAACAGGCTCTCGTAATGCTTGTTGATTTCATCCTCGTTGTCCATATCTTCGGCCAGCGTATTGTACAAAAAGGCCACTTCCGATTGGGCGATGCCCGTATATCCGGCCAGACCGACATTCAGATAATGGGCGATCATGGTGTCGAAATTGCGTTTCTTCAAGCTGGCTTCCGTCTCCCCGACTAGCGGAATCCATAAGACTTTTCGGTGCGGAAGACGCGATCCGCCGTAAGCGAAACCGTAGTTCCACGTCCGGTCGATATAACCTTTCGTCATGGCAGGCAAGGAATACCACCATACCGGGAAGATAAACGCGAGTCCGTCGTTCCGTTTCAGCCTTTCGATCTCGGCTTGAACGCGCGCGGAATAACGCTTCCGGGGGTCGTCCCAATCGGGTTCGTCTTTTTCAAAGACTCGCGGATCGAATTCCTCCCCGTACAAGTCCGCGATTTCAACTTCATGTCCGGCATCGGCAAGTCCTTGAACGAATCGATCGGCGATGGAAAACGTAAGCGATTCTCGTCTGGGATGCGAGACGATCGTCAACACCTTCATATCAGCCACTCCCATCCTCACGCATTTTCTTGCGGCTCGGGGGTTAACGCCGGGAAATGCGGAAGCACCTCTTCCCCCAGTTCTTCGATCACTTCTTCGGCCGGACGATGGCCGTATTTCAAGTTGATGATCACGTGGTTGACGCCTACATTCTTCAGGAAATGAATAAACTCGATCAGCGGATTTCGCCCGATTCGGAACCCCAGATGAATCGGGATCGGCGGATGATTCGGGTCTTCCGTTAAGTCGATATAGAGCGATTGGCTGAACGGCTTAAACTCGTCGGTCAGCGAGCGCCAATTTTTAATCAGTTCCGCCTGAAATTTCACATTGCGGGGATAATACAGCCAGCCGTCGCTATTTTGGGCAATCCATTCGACCGACTGCGAGCTGTGGCCCGTAACCAGCATCGGAATATCCCCCAGACGCGGTTTCGGCAGCAGGTCCCCTCCGTGCAACAGGTCGATCCGCTGCGACCGGATCGTCGAGAAGCTCTCGCTCCATACTTTTTTCATGACCGATACGGCTTCCTGGAACAAGAGGGGGCGGTTTTCGAAATCAACCGAGAACGCCGGGAATTCGATCGGACGATCCCCGGTGGCCACTCCGAGAACGAGACGTTCGCTCGACAGGTGATCGATGGAAGCGGCCGCTTTGGCGATATGCAGCGGGTGCCGCAACGTCAGAATAATGCTTGCGGTGCCCAGCGCGATGTTTTTCGTATGAGCGGCGATATAGCCCAGATAGGCCCAGGGATCGTAAATTTGGCCCACATCGCCGAAGTTCGGGTCATGCAGCGGAACATCCCGGACGAACAAGGCGGCAAAATTAAGCTCTTCGGCCCGTTTGGCCAGTTTAACCTGCTTTTCTATGTCCATCTCCGGAATGCTGCCCGAGTAGGCCTCCAGAGGAAAGAACAATCCGAGAGTCAGATGGTCTTCTTTGAACATACGCGAGTACCCTTTATGGTTGGCAAATTTGTTCATCTTCGCCCCTCCATATCCATATTAATAGATATCTATAATTATCGATATAATAAACGAAAAATCGGGCTCGCGCAAGACCAAAAAAGCGGTCGGGGAAGAAGCGATTTACAATTCCCGGGACAGCAGCTCCATCATTTTTCGGATATTTTCCTCGTCCCTTTTATAATACGTATATTGCCCAATGCGCTTCGCCTTTATTAATCCGGCGTTCTGGAGCATGGACAAGTATAGGGACACGGTCGATTGCGACAGTCCCACTTTTTTATGGATGTCGCTCACGCAGACTCCGTCTTCGTGGATATCTCCGCTGTGCGGTTTTGGAAAATGCGTCTCCGGCTCTTTTAACCACTGCATAATCAGCAATCTCGTTTCATTGGACAAGGCTTTAAATACGTCCAAAAGCTCCATAGGCTACCTCCAGATGCATCCATGCGATCGTATGGGGTGAGTCGTAACTCATCGGATTTTATTTATTCTAACATTACGACGCGGCCGTTTGGAATACTTTAATGTCTGGATACTCCGCTCTCCACCACCTTGACCTCGACGTTTAACGCGATGGGCGTGTCCGGGTATTGCCCTTCCCAAGCCTCCTCCTCCCAATTTCGCGTTTTGCTCCGGACGCGGTCGCCTATGCCGAACGGATCTATTCCCCGTTTTTGAAAGGTGTGCAACAACATTTTCCCCGTATCGGCGATTTGCTTCTCCAGCCCCGTCTCGATATTCCGCAGGTCCCGTTCCGTTAACCGGACCCCCGAGTATTCCGTAACGGCTCCCTTCAGCGCCAGATTGATCGTCACTTCAGGTTTGTCGGCCGTGCCGCCGACTCGGTAACGAACCTTTGAGCTTTGGTTTTCCACTATCGCGTACTGATTTTGATCCAGCTTGACTTCGTAGGTGCCGTGATTGACGTTTTCGCGGAGCAGCCGGAATACGCGCATCTGGTCCAGATTAATCGAAGTTACATATTTATCGTGCTTGAACAGAGCCAAACCGGATATGCCGACCGTGTCGTCCTGAAGTTTCAGGATCGGCAAATACGGGTCCATGCCTTTGCCGTACAGCAAATACTCGAATTTATGCAGGTTGGTTCTCGGGAGATGCCCGACTTGTATTTTGCCGTCGATCAGTTCCTTTAGAAATACGCCTTTTTCTTCTTCCAGGCTGAATTTGGACTCCAGCAACTCTTTTACTTTTCCGTCGACAATCGCCAAATAACTTTTGTTCGAAATCCGGGCGTCACGCATAAGCGGGTCCAAAAGCCATTCCAGGCCGTCTTTGGCCAAGTCTTTGCTATAAAGCGTAACGGACAGCTTCCCGATGGAAAACGGTTTTCGGATTTCGGACCGCATCTGTTCCCTGGCGTTTTTGACGGTATGGCTGACCGACGAATAGATTTTGTCCGAGACGGATCGATCGGCATGAAATACGGGAGCCGCCACCGTCAATTCGATTTGATGGGGTTCGGCTTTGTCGTAGCCCTGAACGATCGGCATGGTGATCTTATCGATAATCTCTTTTTGCGCGCAAGCGGCCAAGGCCAGAACGCTGAACAACAAACAGGCGATCGTTATAGTCTCAAGTAGTGGTGTAAAATTGCGCCGAGCTTCTTGACAAGGGAAGCCACGGTATGATTTCTACTAAAGTGACGCGACTCTACTTTAGAAGGAGGATCAAACCGTGGCTTCTATAGATA
>NZ_VCQZ01000045.1 GCF_005938195.1 Paenibacillus thermoaerophilus | reverse complement strand
GGACTTGCGCAAAAGCTCCAAAAGTGACATTCTATCTATAGAAGCCACGGTTTGATCCTCCTTCTAAAGTAGAGTCGCGTCACTTTAGTAGAAATCATACCGTGGCTTCCCTTGTCAAGAAGCTCGGTGTAATTTTACACCACTACTAGGGACTATAACAATTGCACACCTCGAAGTCCCCGAGCGACCAGTTTACGTAGAAACTCAAGCCAAAACGAACCGTCCTCACTCATGCCAAGATCAAAACCGAGCACTTCCCGGTCTCCGGTCTCCCGGATGCCGATGGCCACGACAAGTGCCATGCTGCGTACCCGGCCGCCCTCGCGTACTTTCGGGAACGCGGCATCCAACCAGACATAAGGAAATTGTCCCTCGAGCGGGCGCTCTTTGAATGCGATCACGACTTCAATGCTCAGATTGAGCGTTCCGACCCGTGTATCCCACTCCCGCTGCCGATAACCGTAGCCATTTTACACCACTACTATGGACTATAACCTTCCATGATCTAGTGCAAGGAGGATAAGTGAGCATGAATAAAAAGATTCTTGTCAGCATCATTGCGGGAAGCGTAATTCTAGTTCTCATAGCAGTAGCCGGTGTGAACTCGTTAAAGGGTAATTCCAATTTTTTTCGTCAGTTTCAAAGTTTCTCGTTGACAGTTGTCAATCAGTCAGATTATGACATTATTTCGGTGGAAACAGGCATTTTACAAAGTGATGCTTCTGGAAACGCAGTTGAAGGCAACTCCAAACATCTTTTTTCTAAAGTAATCGAGAGCGGGCAACAATCGGTGATTAAACCTCGACTAACTATAAATAACGAGGGAGGGATTTATATGAAATACATGGATTCAAGCGGAAAAGAGGTTCGAAAAACGGTTTGTTCTTATACGGAGAGTGCTTCCGGATACTCTATAGTCACGATCATGAATGATAAAATCGAAGTTGAAGAAAAATGTAGCTAGCATCACCCAATACAAATTGAGTGTGGAAAATATAACCGGGAACCTAATGGTATACCATACAGCCGATTTGGTCTACAGGGACTTTTCTTGGTGGCAATCGCCGGATTTGGGGACGCGGACACGTGGACGAGAAAAGTTCTCCGGCTCCAGCAGCCGTCCCTGAACCTTCTGTAAAGCCTGGACGACCAGCTCCAAACCCTGAAAAATTATTGCGATAACAGCTTTATTGCGTAAGAAAACTCCAGTTTGGATGGGAGCAAGAATGCTTACGGTGATGAACTTCTTTTTTTATATTTCGGGATGGTTTAAGTTTTTTTGAAAAGCTAGCCAAGAAAGCAGCTCACGTGTTCGGGTGTTGAGCTGCTTTCTTTTTTTATGTCTTTTTTTGAAAGGGAGCTATCTTACTCTCTACGTGCTACAAAACATCTCTATAGGGCTTCTCATCCACTGAACGGCACGCTCCGTGAGGTACCGGTTCACCTGTTCGTTGATTCGCGACGCTTGCCGCATTTCCTTGCGATAAGCATGCGACGGATTGATCGGATACTCGCCGCATATATCAACCCCGGCGATCCTTTTCGTATTGGCGATGGCTTCGAGTATACGGACCATGAATGGGAGCGAAAACCGGCCTTGTTCCCAGTCGGTGACCGCTTCGCTTGGATCCAGCACATCCTTATCCATGCTGATATAGACCGTGTCGGTCGGAATATCGGAGACAATCGAGTGGATGCTGGACACCGATTCTTCGATATTTTCGTTCGGATACGCAGAGACTTTGGTTCGGACTTGCCACGGCAATTGCTTCAAACCGGCCTCGCTTACGCCGATTAATAACACTTTGCGCAAGAGCGGAAGCTTCCGAATCGCTTCCAGCACCCATGAACCGCAAGAAATAAGCCGTTCATCCGGAGTCCCCATCATATCCGAATGATAATCGAACAGCACAAGGGTGAATGGTTTGGTGAGTTCGGACATAAGGAGATAGCTGACATAGTGGTAATTTCCTCTTCCGATCAGCGTAACGCCTCGATTCCGGCGTTTTTGCAACCGGCTGCCAATTACCCGAAGCGAATCCTTCGAACAGTATCCGTTGGTCTGCCTGATATCCGACAGTTCAATCCACTCATAAGCCGGCTGAAGAAAATGAGGCTGCGAACATAACGTTTGATCAAAGTTCAATACCGCAACTTTGCCATTCATTATGACCAGACTTCCTTTTCATCACGCAGATTGTTTAACGGTACCGTCCCTCATATTTTACAACTTTACGCAGCGTTAGACAAAATCTTGGACCTGTCAATCCGTCAAATAAACGCCTTTACAAGCACAAAGGAATAATGTAATATTCGATATATATCAATTGTTATTTATTAAATGAAAAGGAAGTGACGCTTATCCCGCCCAAAGTCAAATTTTCAAAGGAAGCCATCATTGCCGCCGCTTTTGAAATCGCGAGAACAGAGGGTATGGACCATATCACGATCCGAAAAGTTGCGGAGAAAATGGGAAGCTCGATTGCCCCCATTTATGTGAACTTTAAAGATGTCGATGAGCTGAAACAGGCCGTTCTCCTTAAAATCCGCGATGTTTCCCGGCAAATGTTAATGACGCAATACGACCCGGATCCGTTTCTGAATATCGGCATTGCCAGTCTGAAATTTGCCAGGGAGCATCCTGTGCTGTTTAAAGACTTGATCATGAACAACAGCCGTTACATCAAAGAGGTTCAGCCCCCCATCGGCCACATACTTGAACAAATGAAACAGGCTCCGGAGCTTGATGGTTTCAACGATGAAGAACGGATGGGAATTTTGTTCAAAATGCAAGTTTTTCAATTAGGACTCTCCGTTATGGACGTGACCGGCATGCTTCCGGAACATTTTAACGAAGAGAGGATGATCAGGCTTCTGGAAAGTACGGGCAACGATGTAATTGCTGCCGCCCGTTTGCGTAAGAATGGGGACTTGACCAAATAAAAATGAGGAGCGAACCGTTCCATGAAGAACGAACAAGCGCAACGAATCATTGCGGAGCATTTTAGCAAAAAAGTACGGAAAGACCCTAAAATATGCAACGCCTATTTGCTCGTGCATTCCGACAAGCTCGGCGTCCACTTGAATATAGCCGAAGGCTCGGCGGACCATGCGGTAAACGCCAATCAACCTTATTTTATTGCAAGTATCGGCAAGCTCTTTACATCGGTTCTGATCGGCATTCTCGTTGAAAAGGCAATGATTTCTTATGAAGATCCCCTCCATCCTTATATTGATCCTGACTTATTGCACAACTTGCATATTTACAAAGGGAAGGATTACACAAAGATACGGGTTAATGAATTTCAAAACGATCCCCGTCTTGATGCCCAAAAAATATCATGTATGGGGAAATGCCGGTTCAACCGGAACGTTTATGTTTTATCATCCGGCCCTGGACGCTTACTTGATCGGCAGTTTAAATCACTTCGGTTCCTATAGAAAAGCGATTAGCTTCATGCTCAAAACCGTTGACCTCCTTTCAAAATATGCTGCGTAACATCAAACGAGAGGAGAAAAGCGAATCATGTGGTCGACCTTCAATGAACTGATAAGCTTGGAAGTCCTGATCTGGCTGCTGCCGGCCGCTTTCCTTATCCACGACCTGGAGGAGATCGTCACCACGGAAAAATGGCTCCGCAAGCTTAAAGACCAGCCTCGGATCGCGGAAAACCGCATGTTCGACTGGGAGAAAAACATCACGTTCCAGTTTGCGTTGGCGGTGCTGCTGCTTGGTTCGATTCTCCTGCCTGTCACATGGCTAACGGCCAACCATTTCGAAAACAGCGGCAACCTGCACCCGTTATTCGTTGGCATAAACGCCATCCTGTTCCTCGATGGCCTCAAGCATGTCGGGTATACCTTCATGCTAAAAAAATACACGCCAGGCTTCGTCACCGCCGGGCTTGTCGAAATCCCGTTTACGGCGTACGCATTGTACCGCTTTTACGGCGCGGGGAAGCTGGACCTGGCAGCGGCCGGAATCAGCATGGCTGTCGAACTGCCTCTCGTCGTTTTCTTGGTATGGGCCGGGCTTACGCTGGGGAGACGGTTGCGCCTGGGCGGAAGCGATAATTCGGCACCAAGACAACCGCGAGAAGCGCTGCTTCTTTGGGATCTTAAATACATTAACTACTATAACCCCAAACGTATTAAGGCAAAGCTAAAGAGCATGAGCCCAGTACAGTACCGAACCCATGCCCTAGAGAGTGCTTAACTATAAAGTGTCTAACTTTGCGGGGTCACTTCAAAGCCGAACGGTCCTCTCTTTTTTCCTCGACTCTTGATTGATTATTTGACCTCAACAACAAACGGAACGGTAAGGACCTTCCCATCTCGCTGAAATTGCGCCCAGATTTTATAAAGTCCATTATTCGGGAAGGTGGTAGCAAATTTGGCTTCGGGACCTTGGGCCTTCTCATCAATCGGGTGAACGTGGAGATATTGCTCGGTATTCTCACTTAGAATGACCACATGTCCTACAGCCCCCAAATATGGCTCCAAATCGGTAATGGCTTCTTTGGTTTTAGCGTCGGTCAGACGAAAATTCAACTCGAAATCCTTGCCGGCCTCAGGATGATCATTCACAAGCGTCACTTCCACGCCGTCAACCACTTTGGAATGTGCATGATCGGGCTCAAGCGGAACCGTATCTGCAGATGTCCCTTCTATATGGATCCATTCGGTCTCGGTTGTATCCTTTCCGCCGGTAGGTTTATAATCGGCAATCAATTTATACTCGCCGCCATGCGGGAAAGCGTGTACGATTTCAAATTTTCCGTCACCCCGGAACACGGTCCTGTTTACCGAAACCGTAACCTGCAAAGAATGACATGGCTACAAGGATTAAAACCAAAACGAACTGCATCTTGCCGTTCATACCGTTGTATCTCTCCTCAGCTTTTCGATCCACATTCTGTAATCGAAGGGCATTGAACACGACCGAAACCGAGCTAAGAGCCATGGCCGCTCCGGCAAGCCACGGTTTCAGGTAACCGAATGCCGCAACCGGAATTCCGATCACATTGTACGCAAGAGCCCAAAACAAATTTTGCTTGATGTTGACCATCGTTTTCTTGCTTATCGAGATCGCATCGGGAATACTGTTCAAGTCTCCGCGCATCAAGGTGACATCCGCAGCTTCGATGGCCACATCCGTGCCTGTTCCGATGGCCATTCCGACATCGGCCGTGGCCAATGCGGGGGCATCGTTGATTCCATCACCTACCATGGCCACTGTTTTCCCAGACTCTTGCAATTTCTTTACTTCGATTGCTTTGCCGTCGGGCAGCACCTCAGCCAGCACATGATCGATACCTGCATGGCTTGCAATCGCTTTGGCAGCACGCTCATTGTCGCCGGTAATCATCACGACTTCAAGGCCAAGCTCTTTCATGCGGGCTACCGCTTGCTTAGAGGTTTCTTTGATGGTATCCGCAACAGCTACCATGCCAGCATATCGGCCGTCAACGGCGATAAGCATCACGGTTTTCCCCTGGTACTCAAGCCTGTCCATTTCCTCAAACGAATGGTCTGCTTTGACATTGTATTGGGCCATGAGCTTCTTAGTTCCGATCATGATGCCTTTGCCTTCGACCACGGCCATGATCCCGTAACCGGGAATCGCTTGGAAGGAATCGGTCTTTGGCAGTGAAATCCCTCTATTTCGAACACCGGACAGTTATAGTCTCAAGTAGTGGTGTAAAATTGCGCCGAGCTTCTTGACAAGGGAAGCCACGGTATGATTTCTACTAAAGTGACGCGACTCTACTTTAGAAGGAGGATCAAACCGTGGCTTCTATAGATA
>NZ_VCQZ01000044.1 GCF_005938195.1 Paenibacillus thermoaerophilus | reverse complement strand
GAAAGCTGGACGGAGTTCTTCAACTGGCTCAAGTCCCGCGGACTCCGTGGCGTGGATCTGATCGTGTCTGATGATCATGGCGGGCTGGTTCGCTCTATTCGCCGACAATTGCAGGGCGTGACTTGGCAGCGGTGTCAGACGCACTTTATGCGCAACGTACTGGATGCCTCTCCGAAAGCCCTGAAGGATGAAATCCACACGCATGTACGAGCGATCCTGGAGGCGCCCAACCCGGAAGCGGCCCGGCTGCTTTTGCAGCAGACGCTGGCGGCTTACGAGGAGAAAGCGGCTAAGGCGATGCGGATTCTGGAAGCCGGTTTTGACGATGTCACCGCCGTTTTGAGCCTGCCGGAAAAGTACCGTAAGCGCTTGAGAACGACAAACAGCGTAGAACGTCTGAATGAGGAAGTTCGCCGCCGGGAACGCGTGATTCGCATTTTTCCCAACCGGGAATCCGTCATTCGACTCATCGGTGCGCTACTCATGGAACAGGACGAGAAATGGGCTTCCGGCAAGAAGTACCTCGATATGGTCGAATACCTAGAGTGGCGTGAAAGCCGACCAAAATCTGTCTTGAAAGTAACCCGAATCATGTAGCACATTCTAGCTGAGGGATTTTACACATAATTTTGGACTTGACCACCAATGACCGTATTCTAAAATCTCTTGTTGATAACGTAAACAGAAAACTTACTACCATAAAAGAACCGATAAAAAACCAGTATGAAATCACTCTCGAAGAAATCAAGAAAGTCCGTTCCAACGCTGAAAAGTATCTCCGTTTGTTCGAGAATGATGCTATGGATATTGTTTTTGTTAAAGAGAAAGTAAACCGATTGAATGAAGAATTAAAGCTACTTGAATCTCGAAAAGTCGATTTAGAGAGACAACTTGCACAACCGACGGTAAAAGAATTGTCTTTCAATGAAGTTTACGGTATTCTCTCAAACTTCTCAAAGCTTATGGAAATCACACCACCCGAACAACAAAAGACCATCTTGAACCAGTTAATTTCTAAAATTACAATCAATGCTGGTGAAAAGATTGAACAAAGAAGCATCAAGGACATAGAGTTGTTCTTTGATGCTTCTCAAAACACCGACTTTGTGCTTACTTATGGTACGGTTCGCCGTATCGTACGGCGGAGCGCAGCTTTGTTTGTCCAAGCTTGTATGGGCGTTCGGCGCCTAACCTATACTTGTACTTTGACGTCAATCGTTATGCTGCGGTCGCAGATCGCCTCCACATCTTCGCGGTCATGCGTGACGAAAAGGCAGGCCATCTCCGCCCGCCGCAGAATATCCCTCAGCTCCCGGCGTATATCCGCTTTGAGCGCCGCGTCAAGGTTGCTGAACGGCTCGTCCATCAGCAGCAGCGACGGTTTGGGCGCAAGCGCGCGCGCCAAGGCGACGCGCTGCTGCTGTCCGCCGCTCAATTCATGGGGGTAGCGCGAGCCGTACTCCGGCAGCTGCACCAGCTCCAGCATCTGCCGGACGCGCTGTTTCCGTTCTCCCCGAGGAATCCGATGAAGACCGAATTCGATATTTTGGGCAACCGTCATATGGGGAAACAATGCGTAGTCTTGAAATACCATGCCGATACCGCGGCGCTCCGGCGGAACGAAGGTCGTCCGGTCGGCGACTGTCTTGCCGCATACGGCGATGAGACCGGCCGTCGGGGCTTCCAGGCCGGCAATCAGCCGCAGCAGCGTGCTTTTGCCGCTTCCGCTCGGGCCGAGCAGGCCGACAATCTCTCCTTGTCCGACATCAAGCGAAACGTCTTGCAGAATCAAATCGGACGAGCCGGCATAGGTGAACGACACGCGATGCATTTCGACAACCTTCATACCTCCATTCCCCTTTCAATCCGATTCAGCAAATAGACCGATGCCAGACTGACCACAACGATGCAAAGCGCCGGCACCGATGCTTCATGAATCCGTTCGTCGCTGGCATACTGGTACGTCTTGGTCGCAAGCGTCTGAAAGTTAAACGGCCGCAACAGCAGCGCAAGCGGCAGCTCTTTGACGATTTCGACAAAAGTCAGCACCGTTCCGCTTAACAGAGCCCCTTTGAGCAATGGAAGCTCTACGCGCAAGAACGTCTGCGTCCGCCCTCTCCCAAGCAAGCGTGACGCTTCCGCATATTGGGGACCGATCTTCTCAAAACCAGCCTCCAGAGCATTATAGCCGGTCGCCATGAAGCGGACGACATAGGCCGCGACAAGCATGACGATCGACAGGCTGAGCACGAGCGGCGCTTCCCCGGTGCCAAGACGAAGGGCCACATAGACGGGAGCGAGCCATCCGTCAAGCTTGATGAACACCGCCAGTACGCCGATCGCGATGATCGCACCCGGAATCGAATAACCGGCCGTAACCGCCTTCGCCAGCATATAGCCGAATATTCCATCGAATTGCCGGACCGAAACCGCCACAATCGCGGCGGCAACCATAGTGAGCGCCGTGGGCACGATCGCCACGGCGACCGTGTCCCCAATGATCCGGTAAAAACCTTCATGCCATACTTCATCCGCCGTCCAAGTCGCCCAGACAACGAGCTGGGCAACCGGTATCACGAACGAGACCAGCATGACGACTGCGCCGAACATGCAAGCCGCAGCCCCGCCCGCCCCGCGGAGTCTTCTGCGGACAAGCGGCCGCGACTTGCCGCTCGTCGCGCTGTACCGGCGCTGTCTGCGCAGCTGGCGTTCCAGCAGAAACAGGCCGAGCACCCCGATCATCAGCCACGCCGCGAGCCGGCTTGCCGACGCAATATCGTACATGCCGAACCAGGTCTTGAAGATCGCCGTCGAAATTGTCGAAATGCCGAAATAGCTGACAACCCCATAATCGCCGAGCACTTCGAAGCATACGAGAATGACCCCGCCGGCGATGGCCGGACGGGAGATCGGCAGCACGACAAGCCAGAAGACCGACCACGGTCCTCGACCGAGCAGACGCGCGTTCTCGACGTATGCGCCCGTCTGGCTCTCCAAGAATGCCCGGGCGATCAAATAGACGTAAGGATAAAGAAACATCGTAAAAATAAAAACGGCGCCCTGTACCGACATAATATTGAACCAGCCTTGGGAAAGCTGCAGCCCAAATGTATTCCGCAGCGTTGTCTGCACGACGCCGGTATAACCGAGCATGGCGCTGTACGTATAGGCGGCGATATACGGCGGTATCGCAAGCGGCAGCGCGAACGTCCAGCGGAACAAACGGCTGAGCGGGAAGTCGTACGCCGCCGTCAGCCAGGCCAGCCCGACGCCAAGTCCTGTCGTGAACAGTCCCGTCAACAGCGCCAGCCAAGCGGACTGCATCACCGCATCCTTCAGTACATACTGCTTGATATGCGACCAGTTCTCACCCGGCCCTTGCGCTACAGATACCAGAATGAAAAAAACGGGCAGCAAAATTGCTGCTGCCACGATAAGGCTGGAGATCGTCCAACCGTTCATTCGCCTTCGGATGTCCCTTCCCCATGTTTGCGGACGTATCACTTAATCCCATCCTACTTTATTCAAAATTTCCACTGCTTTTTTATTGTGTTCTCCCAGCTTGGAGAAATCAAGTTGTTGTTTTTTAAATTCGCCCCACGATTTGAGCAGTTCCGGCAGCTCGGCTTCCGGATTGACCGGAAACTCGAAGTTCTCGCTTGAGAATATCGCTTGCGCTTCCGCTCCGGTCAAATATTCGATCAGCTTGATCGCCGCATCTTTATTTTTGCTGTGCTTTGCCAACCCGACGCCGCTTATGTTCACGTGCGTGCCCGTCGTCTCCTGGTTCGGGAAGAAGACGCCGATCTGTTCGCCGACTTTCACTTCCTCCGCATCCTTGGAGTTCAGCAGCTGACCGACGTAATATGTGTTCATAAGCGCTACGTCGCCTTGTCCGGCGACAATCGCTTTTGCTTGGTCGCGGTCGCCGCCTTCCGGCTTGCGGGCCATATTGGCCACAATCCCTTTCGCCCATTCCTCAGCTTGCGCTTCCCCGTTCAACTCGATAAGCGAAGCGAGAAGCGATTGGTTGTACAGGCTTGTCGAGGAACGGACCAGCACTTTCCCTTTCCACTTGTCCGTGGCAAGATCTTCATAGGTGCTGAGTTGCTCCGGTTTTACCCGCTCCTTGGAATAGGCGATAATGCGGGCGCGGGCGGACAAGCCGACCCAATGATTGTCCGCATCGCGATATTCAGCCGGCACATTGCTGTTCACGGTATCCGATTCAATCGGCTGCAGAATGCCACTCGTTTTCGCATTATTTAATATTCCGCCGTCGACGGTAATGAACAGGTCCGCCGGACTACTTTCGCCCTCGCGTTTCATCCGTTCGATCAATTCCTCGGCTTTGCCTTCCACGACATTGACCTTAATGCCCGTCGCCCGGGTGAATTCGTCATACAGCTTGCCATCCACTTCATAATGACGAGCCGTATAAATGTTAACTTCTTTCGATCCGGATTGCTCCTGCTCTTGCGATTGCCCGGCTGCTGCCGATTCGGATGGCTGGCTGGCAGTATTGCCGTTTTCACTGCTGCCCGAACCGGCGCCGCATGCGGTCAACAGGATGAAAAGAAGAATAGCCGCAACAGATGAAAAAGTAAACCGGCCAAGCATCTTCATGCCATTCATGTCCCCTTTGTTGAGAATGATAATCATCGTGAAATTTAACATGAACATTTAAGCATGTCAATACAATTTTATCCGCAAAGACTGCTCCGATCTGCCGACATGCGAAACGGGCCTTCGGCGGTTCGCCGCAAGACCCGTTTCGGAAAGACGATATGAATGCAACGTATAAACTTAGATCCACTTCATATAGCCGAAGCCGTAAACCGACCCTTGAGCGAGAATGACCGTCCAGATGACCAGGCTGACTCCCATCCACACGACGACACGCATGCGCGAAGAACCGAACGACAGTGCGAGCAGAGCGGCCAAATCCGTCCCGAGCAGAATCGGAGCCACAATCGACAGACCGGGAATACCGTAACGCTCCCAAATTTGCCGTGCCCGCGTCTCCCGTTTCGTCGGAGCGGTTATCCCTTTGCGCTCGCGGCGGCGCTGCCGCCATGCGGCGAGCTGGCGGAAAAACAGAGCGAGCAGTACAATCATGAGAAAGTTTTCGGCAAAACCGACAATACTGACGACGACCGGCGACAGCCCCCACAGAATGCCGAGCGGCACCACAACGAAAATATCGATCCAGGGCAGAATCGCCAGTATGAACAGCCCCAGGTACTGCCATATGTCATCCGCTTGCTGCAGCCATTCCAACATATTCCGAATAATTCCTCCGTTCGTTAAACTTTATAAGCTTTCATCGCTTTGCGCAGCTCCTTGAAGGTCGGGCGCTTGCCGTACATCAGGACGCCGGTGTGGTAGATCTTCGCCGACAGCCAGCCGAAGATGAAGATGCTGACGAACAGGATGACGAAAGACAGCGCAGTCTCCCAGAACATCGGCGACGCAAGCCCGATGCGCAAAAACATGGCGAACGGCGAGAAGAACGGGATGAACGATGCGACCTTGACGATCATCGCATCCGGCGTCCCCATACCGAAGATGCCGATATAGAACCCGCCCAGCGACAGGAACGTAACCGGCATAAAGCGCCTGCGCCAAATCTTCCGTACGGCTGACGATGGAGCCGACGGCGGCATACAGCGTCGCATACAGGAAATAGCCGGTCAGAAAGAACAAAATCGCGTAAACATAGAGCCGCGGATCGATGTCCGACAGATGAATGTTGAAGTTTTTCAGAAAATCGACGTTATGCGGCAAGTTGACATTGACCAGGAATACGGCTACATAGAACGCGGCTACATAGAACGCGATTTGCAGCAAACCGACAATAAACATGCCGGTAATTTTACCGAACATCTGCTTCAGCGGCGCAACGCTGGTGACGAGAATCTCTATGTCGCGGGAGCTTTTCTCGGCTGTAATTTCGCTGGCGATCAACTGGCTCGTGACGAAGATTCCCATGAAGAGGACAATCATCATCGCATAGACGAAGCCCATCGACAATCCGCTTTGAGCGGCGTCTTTGCCTTCTCCCGCCGCGGCCGTTCCGGTTAGAGCGATTTGCATCGTTTCGACATCGACCGGCGTAAACAGTTCTTGCTTCTGCTCTTCGGTCAGGACGGCATGCTGCAAAACCGCCTCAAGCTTTACCGCTTGCAGACCGGTCTGAAGAGCGGAGGCCGTGCTCGTGTCGAACATTTCCTCGGATTTGTATGTTATATGCGGGAAGGCAAGCCGTTCCATGACGAGTTCCTGCAGACGAACGAGCGGTTCTACGACGCCCGTATCGAGCAGCTGGACTTCGACGACCCGGGGGCGGTCGACACGATCAACCATTGGGTCAAATAGCAGACGGAGGGCACGATAGACCGTTTGATCGAAGGACCGATCGATAAAAGCACGGTCATGTTTCTGCTCCAGGCCATCTATTTCAAAGGCGACTGGAAGACGCCGTTCCCGGAAACGGCCACGTCGATGCAGCCGTTCCGGCTGGAGAGCGTGCTCGAGCTGCGGGATGCGGGATGCGCTGAAAGCGATGGGGATGCCGACGGCATTCAACCCTTCGCTCGCCGACCTGTCCGGCATGGCGGACGTTCCGCCCAATCTGTATATCTTCAGCGTCACTCCAATTACTCAAAACCCTTATAAATCAAGGAACAAACAGCCTCCACATGACTTGAGTAGTTGTCGCAGGAAATCACAACGTGAAATGGGTAGCGTTCACCTTGATACCAAGCTATCTCCTCATCATCAGAATGGACTCCCAGTCCTCCGGGAATCCAATTCGATCCAACTCAACTACTTCTTTATACTCGGAAAGCAGCGCTTCTAATCGAGTAACGAAATCCGTCCACTTGCTTCGGTCAGGAATGAGTTCCTTTAAAATATACAAATGCGCAAAGACTTTACCCTGATCAATTCCAAGTTGCTTTGATTTCCGGTCGAGTCTCGGTTTGCTTGTTAGAGGACGATTATAAAGCCGACCGTAATGGGCACATATATTTCGGATATAGGACAAACATTTAAGCCAACTTTCAAGGTATATAGCTGGAGCACGATAATTCCTTTTAGCAATTTGACTCTGATCATCACTTTTCATGTTGGAATATAACTTGGAAAGCGCTCCAAACGAAAGAACCTCAATAGCCACCCAAACCGGTATTTTCCCCTCATACTTTTCGATATGATGCTTGATGAATATTTCCTGGGATCGATTAATTTCCTTTTCAAGTTCGGTAAGAAATGCGTCATGATTCTCAAAATGTTTGGGCTCCAAATGACCAAGAGGACCGTAAGTATGGGCGATATGATATGAAATATGGGTACGAAACGCAATCTCCACTTGTTCGACCATCTCCATTATCAAATAGCGGAAACGTCGATCAAATTCATATAATGCAACAACATGTTCAAAAGTTACATCAGGAAGGTATTGATCGTTATGTTTCAAACTGAGTGTATAAGCGCTTAACCGATAATAGTTGATCCGTTGCAGCGTTCGAATTGCAAAATCAGCATCGGATATGATGAGCCCACGGCCTTTAAAAATTTCGATCTGCTCTTCAAAAGTAGTGGGCCGCTTAACGGAAGGAATATTATTAGATTCCATAAAATCCCCCAATAAATAGAAAGGCCCACCTTGGTACGCATTGTTAAGAGGCGTGGTGGGAACTGTTGACTTTATCATACCGGAAACATCCAATAACGTCAAGGAGACATTGGCTATGGTCAGTGTCAAGTCATTGTGGGCAATTCATTAAGGGAACAAAACGAACTACATAAAGAACCCTTGCCCCTGTAAGCGCTTTGCCTTGATCATTCTCCAAACAAAAGATACATTTACCTAAATTTGTA
>NZ_VCQZ01000043.1 GCF_005938195.1 Paenibacillus thermoaerophilus | reverse complement strand
CCTCCGGCTCCTCCAGAAAATTATGTCATAGCTACATGACTTATCCATCTTTCAGGATGGTCGATGGTTGAAAATCTAAGAACGAGTGAGAAAACGCGAGAAAACATTAAATAATAGTGGGAGGAAAACCATGAAGCTCGCCGTCAAGTCCGCATTTGTTCTGTCCGCGGCGTTGTTGGCCACGCTCAGCGCTTGCTCCGACGGTAAAGAAACGGGAAGCGCCAGCCCGAGCCCGCAGTCATCCGGCACGGCCGCAAGCGCCGCGCCGAAAAACGAGGGAAACAAAAAGGTGGAAATTTTCAGCTGGTGGACAGGGGCCGGGGAAGAAGACGGCCTGAAAGCGCTGATCCAATTGTTCAAAGACAAACATCCGGACATCGAAGTGATTAATGCCGCCGTGGCGGGCGGCGCGGGAACGAACGCGAAAGCGGTGCTGGCCAGCCGCATGCAGGGCGGCGATCCGCCTGCCACCTTCCAGGTCCACGCCGGAGCGGAGCTGAACGCAGGCTGGGTTGCGGCAGGGAAAATGAACCCGCTGGGCGACCTTTACGCGTCGGAGGGCTGGAACGAGAAATTCCCGAAGGAATTGATCGAGCTCGTCAGCGACAAAGGCCAGCCGTATTCCGTTCCCGTCAATATTCACAGGGGGAACGTGCTTTGGTACAACAAGAAAATTTTCGACGAGAACGGCCTGACGGCGCCGAAGACGTTCGAGGAATTTTTCGACGTCGCGGAGAAGCTGAAGGCCAAAGGCATCACCCCGCTGGCGTTGGGGGACAAAGAGCCTTGGACGGCCGTTCATCTATTCGAGGATGTGTTGTTGGGCACATTGGGACCGGACGATTACAAAAAGCTGTGGACGGGTGAAGTCCCGTTCGACGACAAGCGGGTGAAGGATGCCCTCGACACCTTCAAAAAAATGCTGACCTATATCAACAAAGACCATGCGGCCCGCAACTGGCAGGACGCTTCCCAATTGGTGGCGAAAGGCGAAGCGGCAATGAACGTGATGGGCGACTGGGCCAAAGGCTACTTCGTGAACGATCTGAAGCTCAAGCCGAATGTCGACTTCGGCTGGACGACGACGCCCAACACGGCGGGCATGTTTATGGTCATATCGGATACGTTCGGATTGCCCAAGGGCATCAAGGATGAAGCGTCCGTGAAGGAATTCCTGAAGGTGCTCGGTTCGGTGGAAGGCCAAGACGCGTTTAATCCGCTCAAAGGTTCCATTCCGGCCCGTATCGACGCGGACGCCGGCAAATACGACGTCTACGGCAAGCAGACGATCGAGGAATTCAAAAGCAGCAAGCTGGCGGCGAGTCTGGCGCACGGATCGGCCGCGGCGGAGGGCTTCGTCACCCAGGCGAGCCAGGCGATCAGTATCTTCGTCACGAAAGGCGACGTTGACGCGGCTGCAGCGGCTCTCGTCCAAGCCGCCAAAGCCAGCGGCATCGCCAAGTAATAGAAGAGAGAAACCGGATGGGGGCGTCCCCATCCGGTTCAGGAAGGAGCGGATCGAACATGCCTGCTGCCGCAGTCGAAGCGAAACCGAATTCGCAGCCCAAGACCGGCAGAAATTCAAACATCCGGTTAAGAGAACGGCTTGCGCCCGTCTTGGTCGTCTTGCCGTCCATCGCGCTGATCGGCCTGTTCGTCTACGGGTTTATCGCCTGGTCCGGATATGTCTCGCTCAGCAAGTGGAATACGCTCGTCCGAAACTTGTCCTTCGCCGGACTGGAGAACTACCGCTTCCTCTTTCAGGACTTCCGCTTTCAATCGGATTTGCGGAACACGCTGATGTTTACGCTGCTGTTTATTGCGACGTGCCTGGCGATCGGCTTGACTCTCGCCCTGCTCGTCCATGCCAACATCCGGTTCGAGAGTTTGTTCCGCAATTTGTTTATTTTCCCGATGGCGCTTTCCTTCGTCGTGACCGGGGTTGCGTGGCAATGGATTCTGAATCCGTCCACCGGGGTGAATCTCCTTCTCCGGAAGTTGGGCGCAGAGGATCTTCCGGCCTGGTACACAAGCACGACGGTCGTTCCGTCGATTTCTCTCGGACAGATCGACTTCGGCCTGCCGGTCGCCCTGCTTGCGGTGCTGATCGCGGCCGTCTGGCAACTGTCGGGCTTTACGATGGCGATGTTTATCGCCGGCTTGCGCGCAATTAACGAGGACATATACGAAGCGGCGCGTATGGACGGGGCGACGGAGCGGCAAATTTTGCGGAGCATCACGCTGCCTTTGCTGCGGCCGGTCACGACAAGCGCGGTTATTATTCTCGGCCATATCTCGCTGAAAATTTTCGATCTGATCTATGCGATGACCGGTCCGGGAGCCGCTTTTGTCACCGATGTGCCCGGCGTCTACATGTTCGAGACGACATTCCGCGGCAACCATTACGGCCAAGGCTCGGCGATTGCGATCATCATGCTGCTGCTGGTCTCCATCCTGATCGTCCCTTACCTCATTTCCAGCATGAGAAAGGAAGAGGCCTGATGCCGACCTACAGCCGTGCGAACCGCGCCGTCACGTATGCGTTGCTCACGCTTTTCTCCCTGTTTTTCCTGATCCCGATCTATGTCATGGCCGTCACCAGCTTCAAAAGTCTCGACGAAGTCACGCTGGACCGCATGTGGGAGCTGCCCTCGGCGCTGCATCTGTCGGGTTACGGGGAAGCGTTAAAAAAGCTCGCGCCCAACTTGTTGAACAGCGTCTATCTGGCGGTTCCGGCGACCGTCATCTCCTGCCTGCTCGGCTCGCTGAACGGATATGTGTTCGCCAAGTGGAAGTTCCGGGGCTCCGACATTTTGTTTGTCTGCATCCTGTTCGGGATGTTTATCCCGTATCAGAGCATTTTGATTCCGCTGATCCAATTCATGCAAGCGATTCGCCTGTACAACACGATTCCGGGCTTGATTCTGGTGCACGTCATTTACGGCATCCCGATCACGACGCTGATCTTCCGCAATTTTTACGCGGGGATTCCCACGGAGCTTCTGGAATCGGCGAAGATCGACGGAGCCGGGTTTTTCGGGATTTACCGGCATATTTTCTTCCCGTTGTCCATGACCGGCTTCGTGGTGGTCGGCATCTGGCAGTTCACCAGCGTATGGAACGAATTTTTGTTCGCCGTCACGCTGACGACGCAGAAGCAGCAGCCCATCATGGTCGCCCTGCAAAATTTGTCGGGCAGCCAGGTGGTCCATTGGAACGTGCAGATGGCGGGAGCGCTGCTGGCCGCTCTGCCGACGCTGCTCGTATACGTATTCCTGAGCCGCTACTTCGTCAAAGGTCTGCTGGCCGGCTCCATCAAAGGTTAAATACGAACATGACGAAAATACCTTTTCGTATGAATGGGTATTTTCTTTCCGTATATGGAGGCTTCCCCGGCATCGCGGCGGGGAAGGAATTCGCGCCTCCGGCGAAGAAACCATGAGGAAAACGCCAGAGAAGGAGACAAGGCATGCGCGCATACGCCAAGTGGACGTACCGGATGGCGATTCTCCTCATTTCCGTATCGTTCGGCTGTTCCGTTTATTTCGCTTACCGGGTCAATCAGATCGACTTGGGGGCCAAGCTGCAGCATTTCATGGAGAAACCGAAATACCATCTGGTCATGATCAATCAGGAAGGAATAACTCCGTATTGGAGCCAGATCCAGAGCGGGGCCGACAAAGCCGCCAAAGAGCTGGACGCCGTCATCGAATATGTCGTTCCGGTGCATGCGGCCGCCCAGGACCTGAGCATGGTGGAGATGGCGGTCGCCTCCAAGGTCGACGGCATCATCATGCAGGGCTTCAACGAAAAGGAATTTACGCCCGCGATCAACAAAGCCGTAGACTCCGGCATTCCGGTGATCACGATCGACACCGATGCGCCGGGCAGCAAACGGATCGCTTTCGTCGGCACGGACAACTTCCTCGCCGGACGCCGCGCGGCCAAAGAGATCGTCAAGGACACGAACGGCAGCGCCAAGGTGGGAATCCTGACCGGCAGCTTCTCCATCTCCAACCAGACGCTGAGGGTGGCGGGCTTCCTCGACGGGATCAAGGATACGCCCGGAATCGAGGTCGTGGCGGTCGAAGAAACAAGCATCAACAGCAATCTGGCGACCGAGAAGGCCTACAAAATATTAAAGGAGCATCCGGACGTCACCGTGTTTTTCGGAACGGGCTCTTTGGACGGAGTCGGCGCCGCCGAAGTGGCGAACAACGCGGAGCGCCCAGGCGAACGCATCAAAGTGTATGCATTCGACGACCTGCCGGAGACGATGGAGCTGATCAAGCAGAAGAGAATCGATGCCACGTTCGTGCAGCGGCCTTTTTCGATGGGGGAGGAGAGCGTGAGAATCATGGTGGAATTCCTCAAGGGAAAGAAAACGCTTACCGTTTATAATACCGATATCAAAACGATTCGGGAAACGGACATCGCCAGCTACAATCCGGAGGAGCAGGGATGAAGATCAAAACGAAGCTGATTCTCAGCTACATCCTCCTCGTTGTGCTGCTGAACAGCATCGCGTTCTTTTTGTTCCACAGCAGTCAGAATGAAAAGAAAGGGTACGAGAATATCCTGAGCAATTTTTTCCTGCTGAACGACATTTACAGCACGACGGTTAACGTCAATCAATCGCTGAACGCGTACCTGGTCAGCAAGTCCGTCAAATCGATGGACGATTACCGCAAACACGTGGCGACGCTGATGGACAAAAGCGAGCGGCTCTCGGAAATCTATGAGCAGAAACGCAACTTCCTGACCAGCGAAAACTATCGGAATATGATCCAGACGTTCGTCAGGGAGAGCGACGCCGCCATCAATCAATATTCGACGTTCCACTACGATCTGTACTACTCGCATCTGAAGGAAGCGCAGAAGGTCTCGAATTTTATCCAGCAGATGACTCTTCATCTGATCAATAAGGAATTAACCAACTACAACGATTATTACGCGCGGATCAACGAGAAGCACCGGTATACGACGTATATGAGCGTCTCGATCTTTATGACAACGCTGTTGAGCGGCATCGTATTCGCGGTACGGTTCTCCAGCGGCATCACGAGGCCGATCATCCAGCTTCGGGATGCGGCGAAGGAAATATCGCGGGGCAACTTCAAGGGCAGGGACGTCGTCGTGCGGACGAACGACGAGTTTATTTTTCTCGCTTCGACCTTTAATCAGATGCGGAACAACATCGCCGATCTGATCGAGGAAATCCGGCGCAAATCGGAGATCGAGAGGCTGGTCAACCAAATGGAGCTGAAAAGTCTGCAAAATCAGATGAACCCCCATTTTTTCTTCAATACGCTGAACATCGTGGCCCGAATGGCGGATGTGGAAGGAGCCGGACGGACCAGCGAGCTGGTGGAAGCGGTCTCCTCCTTGCTCCGCTACAACTTGACCGCGATGGACCGGACGACGACGATCCGCGACGAAGTCGATATTATCAAGGATTACCTGCACATCCAGAACACCCGGTTCGGCAACCGGCTGACCACCACCATGGAGATCGACGAGCGGTGCTTGCCGACCGTGATCCCGCCGCTGATCATCCAGCCGATCGTGGAGAACGCGTTCATTCACGGCATCGAAGGATACGAGGACGGGGCTCGCCTCCATATCGCCATATCGCGGCGGGAGGAGCATATCGTGATCGAGATTCGCGATAACGGCGTCGGCATGGATGAGGCCACCCGGCAAAAATTGTTGAATCCGGCGATTGCGGAGAGCGAAAGTTCGGAGCTCCCGGGAGCGAAAAAAGCGTCCAACGGCGTCGGCGTAAGAAATGTCGTCCGGAGATTGCAGCTCTACTATCAGCGGGAACGGGTGATCGAGATCGAATCCGAGCCGAACCGGGGGACGACGGTCCGCTTGTTAATTCCAGCCTGATCCGGGAGGATGAAGCCAATGATCCGACTCGTCATTGTGGACGACGAACCGTTGGAACGCAATGCGCTGCGCAAGTTCGTGGAGCAGTCTGCTCTGGAGATCGAGGTTGTCGGAGAAGCCGAAAACGGCCGCAAGGCGTTGGAGGCCGCGGAAGAGCTGAAGCCCGATCTGATGACGGTCGATATCCGGATGCCCGGCCTTGACGGCGTCGAGGTCGTCCGGTTGTTGTCGCAGCGGCAGCCTTCCATCACCTTCATGATGATATCCGCCTACAATACGTTCGAATATGCCCGCCAGGTGATGCAGTACGGCGTGAAGGAGTTTCTGACCAAACCCTACAAGAAGAAGGACATCCTGGAGTCGTTCCAGCGGTCGATCGGGGAGATCCGCTTCAAGCGTTACGTCCGGCAGGCCGATTCCTTGATCGAAGCCGAACGAGTGCGTTCAATCCTGATGGGGCAGACGGACGGACAGCCGCCGGACGAGTGGGAGCCCGCCCTGCGGAAGCGGAATGGGTATGCCTTCGTCATGGTGCTGCAAGCGAGCGGCGGCAGCGGAGAGCTGACGAGAGAGGAGAAAGCTCGCCTGCTGGATTGGGTCAGGCTCCGCTTCAAGGAGAAGTTCGATTGCCTGGTCGGCAAAATGACCCGCAATCAGATTCCGGTTCTGGTCATGGCGAACCGGAACGATACGGCGCCCGCTTCGGTCAAAGGCTTCGCGACGCCCGCGCTCAGGCAGTTGATCTATCAATTCGACCGGGAATTCGTCGGGATGGAGCTGTTCGTGGGAATCGGCAACGGCTACGGCTCGGCCTCGCAGCTCACGCATTCCTACCAGGAGGCTCTGCTTGCCTCCCGCAGCGGCGTCCGCTCCGTCCCGTACGCGTATTACGAAGACGTCAAGGATAAGCTGCAAGGGGAGAAGACGTTCCCGATCGAGCTGGAGAAGCGGTTGATCGCCTGCGTCAAGCGGGGGCAGGCCAAGGAAGCGGCCGGCTTGTTCGAGGAATATTTCCTGCGGATCGGCCCCTACTTCGACTTCGACCGGACGGCGATCAAAAGCTGCCTGCAGAAGCTGATGCTCGACATGATGCTCCTGTTCGAGGAGATGGGGATGGATATGGGGCATAAGCCGCCGCCGATGCTGACGGATGCAGACGGGCAGCTTCAGGACACGGCGCTGTGCCTGATCCGGCAGTTGGCGGAGAGCGCGCAGAACTGGTATAGAACCGATCCGAAGGGGACGCTGTGCAAAGCGAAACATTTTATCGAGGATCATTACGACAAGGATATATCGCTGGAGCAGGTGGCCGACGCGATCAAGCTGAGCCCGCACTATCTCAGCAAAATGTTTAAGGAGAGCTGCGGGATGAACTTTATCGATTATTTGACGCGTATCCGCATCGACCGGGCCAAAGAGCTGATGATGGACCCGGAGGTTCCCTTCAAGGAAGTATGCGCGCGCGTCGGCTATCGCGATCCGAATTACTTCAGCCGGGTATTCCGCAAAGCCACCGGCTACCCGCCTACGGATTACCGGCTGCGATTCGGCAGGGCTTGGAAAGACCCATCGAGATGAATCCCCCGAGAACCATGCCTACGCCATGTACCGCTGTAAACCATTGCAGGCTCTGTGCAGTCAATCCAAGATGTTCAGTAACCAAATAAATGCCAAGCGGGTTTACCAGTCCGATCCCCATTCCCGCAGCCAAGAAGAAGCCGCCCATGTAGACAAAAATCTTATTGGAAATCACGTAATGCAAACCCATTTTCATTTCCTGCGACAAATTTGTAGTCGATGCGCCTTCAACCTTTCGATCGGGAGGTAACCATGTAAGCACCGCGGCGGACAGCAGGAAACAGATCCCCATGATGGCAACGGCTGTGTGGATGCCGAATCGGAAATAGACCAGAGTCCCAAGCATCGGACCTAAAATCATGAAGATCGCCATCATGGTCTGGTACATCGACATGCCAAGCTGCATCATTGACTCCGGTATGTGAAGCTTGAACAACTTCATTCCTGAAGGCTGCGAGAACTGAGACAAGATGGGACCTTCGCCGCATCCCGCATCTAAAATGGCAGTTGTCTCGCGGGTCGATTGCGGCCCATTTGCGATCATTTCGCAAATTCGCTCAATCAGCGGCTCGAAAAAGCCGCTTGCGCTTATTTGCTTTCGGGATTCAAACAGGGTTTTATCGTATTTCGATTGGCGGGGACGCAACAACAGGTTCACATATCCCTGCCTGGATAGAAGGGCGATGCCGTTCCGTTCGTTATTATAATGAAGACGGGATATTTTGTATACCGACATGTCGGGCTGTTAAAGGCATGTTTTTTATTAAATGTCAATCGATTATTAATTAACATGGGCATTCGCACATATAGTATGCCATAAAAGGTGCGAAAGAAGGGAACTTCAAAGGTAGTGTCCCGTCAAGTGGTGTAAAATCGATTTCTACCGCGTGACCTAGATTTACTTCTGCAAGAGCGTAGTGGATGCAAGGGGGAGTTGCTCTCCTTGGACGACTTTGGCCATGGATTCAAGACTGAAATAACGGCGTGCGACGGTCCATTCATCCTGCTGCTCGATCAAAATGGCACCGATCAGTCTGATGACAGATTCTCGATTCGGGAATATCCCTACCACATCCGAACGTCGGCGGATCTCCCGATTCAAGCGCTCTAACGGATTGGTGGAATGAATTTGCCGCCAATGCTCCCTGGGAAAGGCC
>NZ_VCQZ01000042.1 GCF_005938195.1 Paenibacillus thermoaerophilus | reverse complement strand
GGATATGACGTTATGGTAAAAGAACGGGAGCAAACCGCATAATCCCCTATCATTTTCCAATTTGAAGCGATGTAACGGTGGGTTGGCCTTTTTGTGCTTTTTAGCGACTATTATTTTCGGGATAGAATCAGTCAGAGAGGATATCATTCCGATGAAAGACCTAGGGCGAAAAGAACTTGAAGAGGCGGGGAAGCGTGCTGCAGCTGCAGCCAGAGAAGAGGCTTTCGCTGCGGGTACGTTCATTTGTTATGGGCGGAATGGTAAATTGTTTCGCGAGTATCCAGACGGCAGAATAACAGAGGTCATTTATGATGCATCAGGAATTCGAAAAGAGATTGATATCGCAGGAAGATAGGCCTACGATGACAGTGTTTGCCGGTGTCAATGGAGCAGGCAAATCAACGCTTACGAAAATATTAGCCCACAACAACAAGGATTTTTTGATTATAGACGCTGACGCGATCGCGAGGCGTTTGAATCCTTCCGATCCTGCTAAAGCGAACGTGGCTGCCGGCCGCCAGACGATTCGGTTGGTTAATGACTGCATTACAAAGGGCAAAAATTTTACAATCGAGACGACGCTTAGCGGCGGGAATGCACTCCGGCAGATGAAAGCGGCCAGAGAACAAGGATTTCACATTAATTTGTATTTTTTGGGTTTGGATTCCGTTTATCTTCACATTGAACGGGTAGCACAGCGCGTGGCCACAGGTGGACATGACATTCCGGAAGACTTGATTCGTCAGCGCTACAAGACTTCGCTTGAAAACCTTCCTAAAGCGATGCAGCTATCTGATAACGTTTATTTGATCGACAACACCGATGTATATACGATCAAGCTGGAAAAAAAGCACGGCCAGATTCGGTTCCAAGCTCCAGAACTTCCAGAATGGGTACGCCGGGCAGGGGCTGATTTGTTTCGTCAGCAGATACAAGATAATTATTAAAAAGGATTGCCGGTCGAAAAGGGGGGACAGCCGCAACCGGAACTATTCGCTACTCAAGGGCCTGATTAAGCAAGTGGATGCATGCCCTAAATTTGGAACGATGTTTAGGCTGGATGCCGAGTTGAATAAAACAGGAAGTGGTTCAATATCAGGTAAAAGAAAAAGGTAACGGTCATTTGTTGCAAATGCAGTTTAAAGGGGACTCCAAACGGCTGCACTTGGCAGGGCGTTTGGAGATGTGAACAAATAGGCTAACGGCATCAAAATAGTTTGAGAGGCCATCCCGAAGGGGTGGCCTTTGAAACACGTTAAAATATAAGTTTCCACTTGCCCATGGAATTTAGTGCTCCATCCCCGGCATATTGTGCGAGTCATGGCCGCCAGTTCCCCCATCTGGATTTGCAGGTCGCGGGGTTTCACTCGCAGTTCCGTGCCCGCCATGACCTTCTCCCGATTCCGATACGATCTCCAGCATCGAGTCGATTTCTCCTTGTGCTGCAAGGGAAATCACATCTTCGCTTCCTGTCAGCCAAGCGTGATTATATGGCCCTTCAGTCGGTGAATCTTTATATTTGGGTCGGACTGACATGACGTAGGACATTACAGAATCCGGCATGCGGTCTTTACTTGTCCAGAGCAGCGGCGCATGTTTGCCCAGATGGGAAAACGGTGCTGCCGCAAGAGCCAAAACCGGTGAATCGAGGCTCACGAAGGAAAAATTGTGTCCCGGGGTGGTAATCCCCCAGCCAAAATCGGTACCCTTGTCTTTATACTTTGCAAAAGCAATGGCATTTTCAAATGGGTCATTGCCAGCAATCCGGACAACTCTTCCATATTGCTTCAGTTGTTCTTCCACTTGGGCAGAGATAACCGACTCAGGGCCAAGGATATAGATGTTTGCTTTGCCTTCCCTTGTCTGTAATGCTCCTGCAGTTTCTTGCGGGATCTCGTCCTTTTTCACATACAACAGCGGCTCGGGCATGTGGGAGATCCAGTTTACCGCCGGCATGGTATATTCCATGCTGTCCATTGAGCCTACGATCACGGATGAAGGTATTTCTTGGGCAACCTTGGCATAATAAGCATCGAACTCTTTCGCAACGGCTGCGGGATTGCTGCCTTCGATCTTATCCGTCTTGAATCCAAGCCTTTTTACCTGCTCCTCCACTTTAGGGTCCAAATTACCCACTAAAATGACCTGGATACCGTTATTCATCTCAACGCCTTTTGGATTCAGCCTCTTCAGCTCGTTAAGCGTACTGTCGGCTATCCGTTCTTGATTCACAAACAGAACCGGGCCATTGCTTGGATGATGGATTAAATCCGCGGCAGCTAGAGCGGTTTGCCACTCTTCCGGGTTTGCCAGAATCACACTGCCCGGGCGGTTGTCGTCACTGGTTGCCATCCATAGCGTTCGTGATACCAAAATCGCCGCTTCCACCGGGTCACTTGTATTGATGCGTGTCGTATTTTTCGAGGCGATCCAAGGCGTATTCGTAACAAGCTGATTTTGAGCTGAACCGGGTGCCTGCCCTGTCTGATGATCCATCCCCTGGCTTCCCATACCGTCTTCAGAGGAATTATTTGAGTTATTCAAGCAACCTGACAAAGCCAATACTGTTGCTATAGAAACGATCCCTGCTTTGATGAACTTTCTCAACTTTTTTGCCCCCTACGGTTCATTGATCAGTTTTCCTTGTTTTGCGATCTGCCGCCATGAGGTGCCTGCATCCGGTGAAATGTAAATATCGTTCTTATCTGTTGCAATGGCCAGTTCCATTGCATTGACCGGGTTTTCTGAAATGTAGGTGATTACATCTCCTGTATCAACCGGTGTCTTTAATTCAGAAACCTGCATCGTCTTCATATTTACCTTAACGAAATCGGAATTAGATCCCACCGTTGCAACGAGTAAATCACCCGCATGTGTAAAAGTAATTGCAGAAACCGGTTTGTCCGGATAGACGGGTTTGAAGGTTTGTCCGAAATCATCCGAAAGATAAGCTCCGGTTTCCGCACCTAAAGCAACAACCGATGCTTGTAAAGGATGTGCGGCTACCGCAGCGATTTGCCCCCGGACTCCGGACATCCGGCTTTTTTTCCAACTTTTACCCTCATTCTCACTGTAAAACATCCCGGCCTGCCGCATCATCGAATTGGGCTCAGGATTAAACACGTAAATAGTATGTGTCAAATAACTTACACTCATGCCATGAAAATCAGTTTCTCCCTCTAAAGCCAGAACTGTGATTGAATTACCATCATCCGTACTTTTGACAAGACCGAGCGGATTTTTATAAGTTGTACCTGGAGTCGGGTGGCCGCTGCTGTAAAATCCGTTGTTTACCATCGAAAACCCCATATAATCATGTTTGTCGCCAGGGGCATCTGTCCATTTGCCATCGGAGTAAATTTTGATCCCGTCATGCACAGGGACAAACAGGCGTTTGCCATCACCGGTGTAACCCAGGCCGTGAATATGTGAGAAGGTCCCTTCCGTATTGTTTTGTCCATCGGTTTTTTGATCCGTGCATGCCGCAGCAAATATCGAAAATGCGATGAGGATGCCATAGGTTAAGATTTTTTTCAAGTTACATTCCTCCTTTAATCATCGGTTATAAACTGACCTGAAGAAAAGGGCTCCTGCCAGAGCCCCTCTTAATATTATCCTGTGAAATAACTCATCAAAATGTACCCCAACGCAGGTCTCTATATGCCCCAATAAGTAATCGTGTCACTAATACCCAACAAGATCAGAAAAACGCCGGACGCTTTGTAAATATAGCGCCCCCATTGTCTTGCTTTTTTAACGATAGTCCTATCTATGCCGAATCCAATGATAATGCCAAAAAATATTAGCAAGGGAAAAGAGGTCCCAACCGCAAACACGGATGGTAAAATGATTCCGTATGGTGACTGCAAAGCAACTGGCATCATCCAACCAAAGAAAAGCAGCACCATCGTGGGACAAAAGCCTAAAGAGAATGCTACACCCATCAAGAATGCACCAGCTTTTCCCCCTACTCGCTCGGATATCTTAGCAAGTCCTGAAGACATTTTGAATCCGAAAGAGAATCTAAACTTTATCCATCCAAGAAAGAACAATCCCATAAGGATGAACAAAGGACCTATCAACTTTCGGGCATAAACGAATATGGGAATCGATTCAACTGAAACACTCTGCCCGAATATCCAAAACAGCCATCCAAACAATGAATAAACGCTGATCTTTCCCAATAAGTAAAGAAGAAATTCGATGCCGGCCAACTTTTCATTTATATATTTATTGCCAAAATAAGTGATGCTGCCTAAGTTGGCGGTTAATTGACAAGGCGCGACTGATCCTGCAAACCCAAAGAACAAAGCCGCCAAAAACGATATTTTCGAACTAATGGCTACATTGGCAAAGGGGCCGCTCATCCACGAACTGATCTCGCTAAAAACACTGTACATGCCGCTTCACCATACCTTTAAGCTCTGGATCTTCCTGGAGCCTGGAGCAGGATGACCGCTGTTGTAATATCCAAAGAGAAGCTTGTTGCCGTCGATGAGCAGCCCAAACCGTGAACGTGCTCCATTTCTGCCTCTTTCAGCTCTTTAATTTCTGTTTTACCGCCGTTTTTTTAATTTTACCCTGTGTTTTTCCTAAGATGTTCCAGTTCTTGAGACAACCTTTGATTTTCTTTCTTTAACTCCAAAATTTCCTTTTCTGTTTGGTGTTCATGCTTCCCATGCGTACCATGCATCCCTTTCATCATGAAGATCATCATCAATGGGCACAACAGTAGCAACAGCCAAGTCCAATCCATATGAAGATCTCCTCTCCTTCGATTTGATATCATGGTATATCGTAAATATGCAGATTTTGTGCAGATCAACTTTGTGTGATTTGTTGCAGCTGCTCAAGTGAAACCCGCTCGACGAATTTCCTGAATTTCTCTTTCCCTTTAGCATTAGCTATATAAAAATCGATGATCTTCCTAATGACCGGAACCAGCCGATCTTCCGTCAATCCGGAGACGAGCTTTTGGGCTATTGCCGTTTTGAGCCCTTTCGGTTCCCCGCCTATATAAATATCAAACATATCCTTCATTTTGACGACCCCGATATCTTTCAGCAAAGGCTCGCTGGTGCCGAGCGCGCAGCCGGCATAGCCAATTTTAAGGGGAGTTGGCGTTTCAATGCCGGCAATCGCTTGATTGAGCTTTCGAGCCGTTTCCAGACCCGCGTCCTCCGCACCCTTGCAAAAATTGCAAGCAATCAGGCTTTTCGTGAGAAATCCGGCCGGGTACACCTCGAGTCCTGCACGCTCCAGCTCCTCCTGGATCAAGTCACGCCGATCGAAAGGCACCTCCACATAGAGTTGTTTAAAAGGCGTCATTTCAATTTTCGCATTGGAACCGACAATCGAACCGATCTTAGCCAACTGCTCCGGTGTAAATAGGCTTCCCCCAACCTGCACCGGGGGGGCCACTGCAATTTTGTTGTGTCCCCCATGATTCTTCTCCCCTCGTTTTATTACTGGTGGATCTTAACGCGCTGCAACCTCAGCGCATTCAGAACGACCGAAACGGAGCTTAACGCCATCGCCGCACCTGCTACCCATGGCGCTAACAATCCGACAGCCGCAATCGGGATGCCCAGCGTGTTATACCCAAGCGCCCAGAACAAATTTTGCTTGATGTTGCTCATCGTCTTGCGGCTCATTAAAATCGCGTCCGGGATGCTGGAAAGATCCCCGCGCATCAGGGTCACATCAGCCGCTTCCATCGCGACGTCCGTACCCGTTCCGATGGCCATTCCGATGTCGGCTGTCGCAAGCGCGGGCGCATCGTTAATCCCGTCACCAACCATCGCAACTTTTCTGCCCTCGGCTTGCAGTTTCTTTACTTCTTCCGCCTTGCCTTCCGGCAGCACTTCCGCACGCACATGGTCGATGCCGACCTGGGCGGCAATTGCTTTCGCTGTACGTTCGTTGTCGCCGGTGATCATGATCACTTGAATCCCCATGTCTTTCAGCCGGCTGACAGCCGCTTTCGACGTATCTTTAATCGTATCCGCCACAGCAACCATTCCCGCATAACGGCGGTCAACCGCGACCAGCATAGCCGTTTTACCCGACTCCTCCAGCCGGGCCATCGTTTCATAAGCCTGTTCAGCGTCAACATGATATTGATTCATCAAGCGGCGTGTCCCGATTAAGATTTCTTTCCCGTTCACTTCAGCCTTAATCCCGTAGCCCGGGATCGCTTCGAAAGACTGAGGCTCGGGCAGTTCGATCTGTTTGTCGCGGATGCCGCTCACAATCGCTTCAGCCAGCGGGTGTTCCGAATTTTTCTCCGCCGCGCCGACAAGCTTGAGAAACTCTGTTTCGTCGTCTTCCGCCAACACATCCGTCAATTCAGGCTTCCCTTTCGTCACGGTGCCCGTTTTATCCAAAATGATCGTATCGATTTGATGCGTTTGTTCCAGATGCTCTCCGCCTTTAAACAAGATGCCGTATTCGGCCGCGCGTCCGGACCCCGCCATGATGGAAGTTGGAGTGGCGAGCCCCAGCGCGCATGGGCAGGCAATGACGAGAACGGCAATGGCGTTTTCCAAAGCTTCCGACACATTCCCCGGAGCTGCGAGAAAATACCAAACGAAGAAAGTAACTACCGCAATTGCAACCACAATCGGAACGAAGATGCCGGAAATGCGGTCCGCTACCCGCTGAATAGGCGCTTTTGAGCCTTGCGCTTCTTCAACAACCTTGATGATTTGGGCGAGCGCGGTTTCTTTCCCGACTTTTGTTGCTTGAATTCGCAGCATACCGTTTTTATTGATCGTTGCCCCGATGACGGTATCCCCGGCTTTCTTTTCCACAGGAATGCTTTCACCGGTTAACATCGATTCATCTACGGACGATACTCCTTCCAGCACCACACCGTCTACCGGAACTTTATCTCCGGGGCGGACCAGTACGATATCTCCCTTCAACACTTCTTCCACCGGAACCGTAATTTCCTGACCATCCCGAACAACCAAAGCCGTCTTTGCCTGCAATCCAATCAGCGATTTGATGGCTTCCGAGGTCCGACCTTTTGCTAACGACTCGAACAATTTACCCATAATGACCAGCGTAATCAAAATCGCGCTTGTTTCATAGTACAGAGCCGGCCCGTGATGAACGTCTCCGCCCGCAAAGTACCAATTTAGCGTCAGATACACACTGTAAAAGTACGCGGCTGACGTTCCAAGCGCGATCAGCACATCCATGTTGGCGCTGCCGTTTCGCAGAGCCTTATAGGCCCCAATATAAAAATGCCGGCCGATGATAAATTGCACCGGGGTAGCCAATACAAGTTGAAACCAGGGATTCATGAACAAGTCCGGCACATAGATCCAGGATGTAAACGCAAAATGCCCGACCATGCTCCATAAGAGCGGGAGCGAAAGGATCGCCGAAACGATCAGTTTCCGCTTCTGACGCTGGATTTCTTTCTGGCGGTGATCGCCTGCATCCGCTTCTTCTTGTTTGACAATCGCTTTATAGCCAAGTTGTTTGACTTTGTTCTGCATTTCGGCGACAGAGACTTCGCCAGGCCTATATTCAACACGTGCCGTTTCCATTGCAAAGTTGACGGTTGCGTTAGTGACACCCGGAAGCTTGTTAAGTCCTTTTTCGATCCGGTTGGCGCATGCTGCGCACGTCATGCCTTCAAGCTGGAATTGGGCAACTTCTTTCACGGTGTCATAACCCAATTGTTGAATGGTTTGTTCCAATTGGGGGATATCAATAATGGACGGATCATAGGTAACGCTGGCTTTTTCCATCGCAAAATTGACATTTGCAGAAGAGACGCCTTCCAGCTTGCTTAACCCTTTCTCGATCCGGTTTGCGCACGCAGCGCATGTCATGCCGGTAATTTGAAGTGTTGTTTGCTTGGTATCTTTCGCCTCGATGGATTCCATATCCACTCACTCCCGATACTATACCCATGTGGGGTATATCTTGTTGTACAAAGAAAGGCCACCAGTGAGCGGCCCCACTAATCATTACGCAACATCGTACCCTTGTTCTTCGATGGCTTCCTTCACCGCGTCAAGGGTGAGTTTGTTTTCATCATATTCGACCGTTACCGAATTGCTCTTTAAATCGACTTTGCCGTTTGCTCCGACTTGTTTCAATGCGTTCTCAATGGAGTTTACACAATGTTGACAAGACATACCTTTCACTTGCAACGTTACTTGTTTCATTCGAAATCCCTCCGTAGGAATTATTATTTCATTAATTTGTTCATAGTAACCAACAATTCGTCAATGACGTCGTATTCCCCCGCCTGAATGCGTTCGATGATGCAGCTCTTCATATGTCCTTCAAGCAAAAGCTTACCTACGCTATTCAGGGCGGACTGGATCGCCGCGATCTGGTTTAGCACATCATCGCAGTACGTGTCTTTTTCGATCATTCCTTTGACGCCGCGGATTTGGCCTTCAATTCGGTTCAGACGGGAGATTAGATTGTTCTTGGTCTTCACTGAATGATGGCTTTTCCGTTCATGGCATGAGGAACAATGAGTTTCACCCGTTTCTTCTAACAATTCGTCCTGATTCATCGGTGTATCACCTCACAACGCAAATGTACCATACCCCCCTTAGGTATGTCAATAATCCTTTATTTCTCATTCCAATGGCAGTCGAATAAGAAAAGTTGTTCCGATCCCTTCCTTGCTGTTCACCGTTATAGTTCCATCATGCAGCTCAATGATTCTCTTGGCAATGGATAAACCAAGACCGGCTCCGCCATAATCACGCGATCTTGATTTTTCGACCCGGTAAAACCGCCGCCAAATATGCGGCAATTCACTATCCGGAATGCCAATCCCGGTATCCTGAATCTGAATGAGCGCTTCTCTTTGTTCTTTGCTCAGTCGAATGCGAACACTGCCTCCTTCGGGCGTGTATTTCCTCGCGTTCTCCAGCAAGTTCATGATCACTTGTGCCAGCCTATTCCGATCCGCCTGAACCCGCACCGGCGTGGATGGAAGATCATCTTGAAGATCAATCCCTTTTTCCATAAACCTCTCCATCTGTTCTTCTCTCATTTGGCGAATAAACGGCACAAGATCCATTTCCTGTTTATCGATTTGTACCTTCACTTGGTCCAGTTTCGACATATCATACAAGTCACCGATTAACCGATGCAACCGATCTGCAGCTTCGCGAATAAACCGCAAATATTTACGCCGATCCTCATCTTTTACCGATGTTTGTTGCAAAACATCGGCATAGCCCCGAATATAGGTGATGGGGGTACGAAGCTCATGTGAAATTTCAGCCAAAAATTCTTCCCGCTCAGTTCGGTAATGTTTCAGTTCACCGGAAAGCTCCATAATGGACTGATTCAGTTCACCAATCTCGTCTCTGGCGGATATCGGAAGTGAGAAGTTGTAATCGTTTCGTGTTAACTTCCGAACAGCATTTCTCATCGCAACAAGCGGTTTGGAAATCCAATTCGAAAATAGGAAAACCAAGACGAAGATGATGATTAACGAGACCACGGAAAATAAGAACATTAAAGTTCGTAATGAGTAAATGGCTTCGCGGATTGGCGTTGTGGAAGCATACATCACGACATACCCGATTAATTTACCATTACCGTCCAAGACGGAAGATTGTGAAATCAAATAGGGTTGACGTCGCCAATCTCTTACCACCCATTCATATTCCGAAACCGTATCAAAATTCTTTACATACTCCATCTGCGTTGGTTGAAGGGGTTGAGAGGAAATCAGAATCTCACCGCGGCTGTCAATGACAGCGACCACATAGCGGGAATACGATTCCATTTCCGCGACGTGCCGCAATGTCTCTTCTGACCAATGTTCTTGAAGGGCCGTTGCATGACTGTGCCCACGGTGGATCATATCGTCTGCGAGCTGCTGAACATAAAACCGGGTAAACACGTTATATACAATGATTTCCAATACGAAGACTAAAATCATGATGAAGGCGAAGATCGATAGACCTAATTTATGATGAATTCTCATGCGTTTCCATGGTTTCATTGTAATTTGTACCCTGCCCCCCAAACCGTTTTGATGAAATCGCTCGCCCCAATACTTTTCAACTTGCCGCGAAGATTGCGAATATGCGAGTCAACGGTTCGTTCATCCCCTTGGAAATCTTCACCCCAGATGAGCTCGATAAGATGCGAACGGCTGAATATTTGCTTGGGGTGTTTTGCCATATTCCATAAAATCTCAAACTCATGCTGCGTGAGTACAACCGAACTTCCCTGAAGTGAGACCGTACGATCGTTCGGATTTAAAGTCATGCCATTATATAACAAAACATCGTATGATTCTTGATTTAGAGTCGGGCTGCGCCTCAATAACGCTTGAATGCGTGCAAGTAACTCGGCGCTTTCAAAAGGTTTTGTCACATAATCATCGGCTCCGTATGAAAATCCTTTCACTTTATCCGAAGTTTCGCTACGGGCTGTCAGCATCAGGATTGGAACGGAGCTGATTTCGCGAATCCTTCTGGTCAACTCTATTCCATCCATAAACGGCATCATCCAATCGACAATCAGTGCGCTGTAGTTGGAGGATTTCTTTAATTTATCCAATGCTTCCATTCCGTCTTTGGCCTCATCTACTTGATATCCAGCACCGAGAAGATGCACCTTTAGCAGTTCGCGCATCGGTTCCTCATCATCCACAATCAGGATGGTATGCATGAATTCCACCTCCGTTGATGACCGCTTATTTCATTTTGTTCATAATTTGCACAGTTTCTGCACATTTACCTTTTATCATACAGATACAGACGTTATTAAACAAATGATGGAGGGTTGCAGCGATGAAGCGATGGAATCGAAAAATGTTAACAATAGGAGCAATAGCAGCTTCCCTTTTGATCGTTGCCGGCTGCACGGACAATACGGACAACATGGAAGGTATGGATCACAGCAATATGCAAATGGGCCAGAGCGACACAAGTAAAAGCGATCCTAATCAAATGAATCACATGGATCATAGCAATATGCCCGGGATGAATAAGGTTCAGAATATGGATGAGCCAGCAGGATCTCCTCAAGTTCTTACCGGTACAAAATTCACCTTGACTGCAAAAGAAAGCCATCTGATGGTCAACGAAACCAATATGCGTACCGCTATGACCTTTAATGGTACCGTTCCCGGTCCGCAAATCAGAGTAAAACTCGGAGATGAAGTTGAGATAACCCTGAAGAACGAATTAGATGAACCGACAACGATTCATTGGCACGGATTGCCGGTACCTAACAACATGGACGGGATTCCGGGTGTCACGATGAATGCCGTTCAACCTGGCAAAAGCTTTACTTATAAATTTAAAGCGACTGTTCCCGGCACCTATTGGTATCATTCCCATCAAGAAGGCGTGGTGCAGGTCGATAAAGGTCTTTACGGCTCTTTCATTGTGGAGGATCCGAAAGAGAAGAAGGCGGACCGTGACTACACAATTGTTTTGGATGAGTGGATGGAAGACGGAGAGATGGATCACAGTTCAGTGAACATGAGTACGATGGACATGGGATCTATGGATCATAGCAATATGGGTTCCATGAATCACAGCAAAATGAATATGGGTTCAACAGGTACAGGCAGAATGATGAGCGATGCGGAAATGATGCCAATGATGTACACCATCTTTACCGCAAACGGGAAATCCGGTTCTTCCATCGAGCCGTTGACGGTTAAAGAAGGCGAAACGGTACGCATCCGATTGATCAACGCAGGATTTTTGTCTCACCCGCTCTATCTGCAAGGACATGAGTTTAAAATCATTTCTTCAGACGGACAACCTATTAACAATCCTCCGTTGGTCAGCGGCCAATTGTTAAACATCGCTCCGGGCGAACGTTACGATATTGAATTTGTCGCAGATAATCCAGGGGTATGGCTGTTGGGAGAGCAAAGCAAAAATCCAGGGGCTTCCACCCTTACGATACCGATCGTTTATGAAGGAGCGAAAGGTAACTATACCCCAGACAATGAGCAACGGCCTGTTATCAATATGACCCGGTACGGCGAAGCTGCCAAAGCTCAATTTTCTCTAAATGATAAATTCGACCTTGAATATACAATGGATTTAAATACGGCCACTGCCGATGGTCACTTCATCTACACCATTAACGGCAAAACGTTCCCTGATACAGATCCGATCAAGGTGAAAGAGGGGGACCTGATTAAAGTGAAATTGATCAATAACTCCCCTGAAGACTTGCATCCGATGCATTTGCACGGACATTTCTTCCAAGTGTTAAGCAAAAATGGTCAACCGATCTCAGGTTCTCCATTGATTAAGGATACTCTGAATATACTGCCCGGCGAGGAGTACGAAATTGCTTTTAAGGCGGACAACACCGGAAACTGGATGTTCCATTGCCATGACTTGGGCCACGCTTCCTCAGGCATGGTGACACAAGTCAACTATGAAGGGTTCAAACCGGATTTCACAGTGGACCCGAACGCGGGAAATAAGCCAGAGTAATTTGTAAAAAACAAAAGGATCACAGTTAATTATCTGTGGTCCTTTTTGTTTAGATTGCGCCGCAGTTCTTAATCTTGGTGTTAAAAAATTCCATGTGTACAAAATCGAAACTCAGCAAAAATTATTTTAGGATTCAACTTAAGAAAGGGGGGAATAACTATGCCGACGGTTGTAGACTCGTCTGTAACTCAATTTCAAACCTGCATTGATGCTTGCAACAAATGTATGCAGGCTTGTGAAGAATGTCTAACTTCTTGTTTAAAGGAAGCTGATGTTCAAGCAAGAGTTCATTGCATCAATATGCTGCGTGATTGTGCGGATATTTGTGCGTTGGCTTCCCAATGGATGTCTCGCGGAAGCATGTATGCCAAACAACTATGCCAGGTATGTGCAACCATCTGTGATGCTTGTGCAACGGAGTGTGCGAAATTCCAAGACGCGCATTGCAAAGATTGTGCAGATGCTTGCCGAAAATGTGCTGACGAATGCCGCAGAATGTCTGCATAATCGTATCAAATGTTAAAAGGCTGACTCTAATTGAACTGACCCCCGTCAAGTAGACAGTACAAAAAAATAAAAATCGGTTAAGCGGCCTTGGTCCTGAATTCCATGGGACTGAGGCCATTTAGTTTTGCCTGTAATCGCTCGTTATTGTAAAAACGG
>NZ_VCQZ01000041.1 GCF_005938195.1 Paenibacillus thermoaerophilus | reverse complement strand
TCCAATGTCGTATAACTGTCGTTGTACGACTCGAGCGGAATCGCCACCGACAAACTCTATCCGATAACTATTATCGGTAAGACAGGGGTCTGGGAAAAGTTCTCATCTAGGAGGTTGCTATGAATTCTGGGTTGACGGTCGTCGGATCGCCGGTTCGGAAGGTTCGTCCAAGCTCGGATGTGCCCGGATGGAAGAACATGCTGAAGAACAAGCACGCTCCGACCTACACGCACTGCATTCGGGTGGCCAAGCTCGCGCACATGCTCGGAACCGCCATGAGGCTGACGGAAAAAGAACTGGCCCAGCTCGGGACAGGGTGTTGCTTGCACGACATCGGAAAGCTCATGATTCCCAATTCGATCCTGAACAGCTCGAAGCCGATGACCGACCGGGAGTGGCGCCTGATGAAGCTTCACCCGGAGATCGGCTCGGACATATTGGAGAGGACGACCTCCGTCGATCGGGAGGTTATCGAAATTGTCAGGCACCACCACGAACGGTGGGACGGCACAGGGTATCCCGCAGGTCTGAAGGGCGCGGACATCCCGCTGTTCGCCCGCATTTGCTCCGTCGTCGACGCCTTTGACAGCATGATCTCGGAACGGCCTTACCGCAAGCGCCGGACGATAGAAGAAGCCGTCACGGAGCTGATCGCTCACGGGGGAACGCAGTTCGACACGGCGATCGTCCTCCAATTCGAAGCCATCGTCAAGGATGTGCAGTATTTATATCCGATCAAGATTCAGGCGAACGAATCCTCGCGGACACGGCACGAAGAGAGGGCGGACACTCAAGGGTGATCGGCCCGGTTCGTTTCTTCCGTGCGGCCCCGTCCGTTGCGACCCGCTTGTTCCCATTGGAACGGCGGGATTTCTTTTTTATAATAAAGAGAATAAAGGGATGGAGGAGAGGGGGACAGGACGTTGGCTAATGAGATCATCCGCCACAAGCTGGCGCTGCTGCCGGACAAACCGGGCTGTTACCTGATGAAAAACGCGGACGGCGCCATCATCTACGTCGGCAAGGCGAAGGTGCTCAAAAACCGCGTCCGGTCGTATTTTACCGGCAGCCATAACGTCAAGACGCAGAAGATGGTCGGCGAGATTGCCGATTTCGAATATATCGTCACGAAAAACAATATGGAGGCGCTGATCCTCGAATGCAACCTGATCAAGCAGCATATGCCGCGCTACAACGTGCTGCTGAAGGACGATAAAACGTTCCCGTATATCAAAATTACGAACGAGCGTCATCCGAGGCTGGAGGTGACGCGCCGGGTCGTGAAGGACAAGGCGAAATATTTCGGCCCTTACCCGAACGGCTACGCGGCCCAGCAGACGAAGAAGCTGCTCGACCGGCTGTATCCGCTGCGCAAGTGCAGAACGATCCCGGACAAGGTCTGTTTGTATTACCACATCGGCCAATGCGTCGCTCCGTGCGAATTCGAAGTTTCTCCCGATGAATACGAGCGCATGATCGCGGAAATCTCGCGGTTTTTGAACGGCGGCGCCGGCGCGATCAAGGAAGAGCTGACCGCCCGAATGATGGAGGCGGCGGAGGCGCTTGAGTTCGAGAAAGCGAAGGAGCTGCGCGATCAGATTCATCAGATCGACCTGCTGATGGACAAACAGGCGATTACGACCGCCGACGTGACGGACCGGGACGTATTCGGCTACGCGGTCGACAAGGGCTGGATGTGCGTCCAGATCCTCTATATGCGCCAAGGCAAAATGATCGAGCGCCACGCGACGTCGTTTCCCTTCTACGGCGAAGAGGCGGAGGATTTCCTGACGTTTGTCTCGCAATATTACAGCGAGAACCCGGCTCTGCCGAGGGAAATTCTGCTGCCGGAGCTTGGCGAAGGAGGCGAGGACGCGGCCGAAGGGCTGCAGCAGTGGCTCGGGACGAAGGTGCTGACGCCGCGGCGCGGGGCCAAAAAATCGATGGTCGCCATGGCGGTCGAGAACGCCCGGCAGGCGTTGGAGGAGAAGTTCCGGCTTATCGAGCGCGACGAGCAGCGGACCGTGCAGGCTTCGGCCAATCTCGGCGAACTGCTGGGCATCGGCCCGATCCGCCGGATCGAAGCGTTCGACAACTCCAATATTCAAGGGACCAGTCCGGTGTCGGCGATGGTCGTGTTCGTCGACGGCAAGCCGAGCAAAAAGGAGTACCGCAAATACAAGCTGCGCACCGTGCAGGGACCGGACGATTACGAATCGATGCGGGAGGTCATCCGCCGGAGGTACGAGCGCGTGCTGAAGGAAGGGCTCGAGCTGCCCGATCTGATCGTGGTCGACGGCGGACGCGGGCAAATCTCCGCGGCGATCGACGTGCTGGAGAACGAGCTTGGCTTGTTCGTCCCGGTCTGCGGCCTCGTGAAGGACGCGAAGCACCGGACCGCCCAACTGATGACGGGCGATCCGCCGGAGCCGGTGCCGCTCGCGCGCGACAGCCAGGAATTTTATCTGTTGCAGCGCATTCAGGACGAGGTGCACCGGTTCGCCGTCACGTTCCACCGCCAGACGCGCGGCAAATCGATGACGATGTCGCGGCTTGACGCGATCCCCGGCATCGGCGAGAAACGGCGCAAGCTGCTGCTGAAGCATTTCGGCTCGATCGCCCGCATGAGGGAAGCGTCCATCGACGAGTACCGCGAGATCGGCATCGGCGACAAGCTGGCGAAGCAAATTCTCCTCGCGCTGCGCGAGGAGGAGGCGAAGTCCGACGGGGGCGCGGAGATGCCCGCGCAGGTCGCCGAAGGTGCGGCGCCGTACGGGGCTTCGGCCGGAGGCCGGGCGGAATCGTGAGGGAAGCTAAAACGGCTTCGCCGTCCTGGGAAATCCCAGGGCGGCGAAGCCGTTTTGTCTTGGAATGCGTCATGCCGGCGGATTCGGCATGGCGGGAGGAGTCGGAGCGCCCCGTCCGGAACGCCGCTTCGTCCAGGCGGACATGGCCAGCGCAACCAGAAACGGCGAAGCGGCAAATACGGCGGCGGAGGCGATATGGATCGGCGAAGGCTCGATCGTGATCAGCTCGACCGCCGTCATGAGGCTGTTGGCGGCGGCGTGCGCGAACACGACCGTCCAGAAGCCGTACCGCAGGTAAGCGAAGCCGAACAGCAATCCGAACAGGGTGACCTCCCAGATTCGCGTATAGAACGGGTAAAGCGGGTAAGCGGCGTGTCCGATCGACCAGACGAAGCTGGTCAGGATGACGGCCGCCCATTTGCTGCGGGTAATCCGGTATACGATGCTGATGCCGAACAGCCGGAAGATTGCTTCCTCCTGAAACGCCGCGATCCAGGCCACAACCGGATAAAGCCATATGAACCGCAGGTTGAGGGAGGACGTCTGCGGATCGTTGATGCTCCACATGCCGAAGTAGGATTCCGCCACGAAGAACATGAAGGCCTGAACGCCGATCATAAACAAGGCGATCTTGTACCCGCGCTTCATCGCGGTTATCGTTTCTTCTGCGAAGCGCGGCGAGCGGGGATGCGTCCAGAGATTCCAGCCGACCTGGCGGGTCATCTCTTCGCCCGCGACGAAGATAAAGTACAAGCCGACGATCAGCAGCAGCTCGATACTCATCGTAAACGCCGTCTCGATCCATTCGACGATGTCCGGGTAGAAGACGTCGCCCTTCATCGCCAGCAGCACGGGCGACATGTTCCAGTGGTGCAGAAGCGTCAGGATGCCGACGACGATCGAAAGCGCCGCTCCTCTCGTGAACGAGGCCTGCTTGCGGTTGATGATCGCCAAGATCAACGCCGTCAGGCAAAACGCCAGCAGCAGGCCGTAAAAGGCAAGCGACAGCATCGCCGATATACCGTCCTGCCGCTCCTGCCAGTCGCGATGGTGCAGCGGAGGCTCGAAGCCTTCCCGGTATCCGACGATTTGCCCATCGTGAATGTACACGGTGCGGACCAGCTCCGCCTCCCCGACGACGGCGGACGTTTCCGTGAACCGGTACGCTTTCCGCGGTGAGAACGCCCCGAGGTCCGGTTCGAGCGCCGATTGCGGGGTGCGAACGTGCAGCTCGGACGTATCCGGATTGATGCCCTTGGCGCGCAAATACTCGCGGGCGAGCTTCTCCTCGGTCTGGCGGTCTTCCTGAGCGTTGCCGCTCGTTTCTTTCACCCAGCCGATCACCTTCGGTTCAAACAGGCTGACGTAGACGTAATAGCGGAAACGATCCGATTCAAATTCGGCTTTGTAGTATTCGAGCGGGTACCGGTCGGCATAATGTCCGGCGTATTCGCTTTCCAAGCCGTACCGGACGAGATATCCGTTCATGTGTTTGTTCGTGTCGTACGCGATCTGGGCCGCCGCCGCGTTCGCTTCCCCGGGCGATTCGAGTTCGGCGACAAATTCCCGCGCCTTGTCCAGCGCGGCGTCCTTCCCGATGCGGTCGTGGACGGACGGAAGCTCGGCCGCGTCGCCGGAGGGTCCCAACGGCATAAACGTCAGAACGCCGTACAGGATGACGCCGACGACGGCGAGCAACGTAAGCGACAACTTTTTCGGGGATGAGGTCGAGGTCATGGGCACGACTCCTTTTATCAATGGCAAGGGAAAGGATTCCATCCCTTACCGTATCATACGCAAAGCGAAGTTGCCAATAGAAGCGATAGCCTTACCATTCCCTCGATTTCACGACTTATCACCCGCTAAAATCGCTTACAGTCCGCTTAGTCCTGCGATTACGGCGAAAATCCGCGTTCCACGGCGTTTGTCCCCGAAACGCCGCTGACTTATAATCGTAGTCATATTGCGAATCGAATAACAAGCCGAATTTCTGTTTGAAAACGGGGGAACCATGTTAATGGAAGTCTATCGATTTCCAGCCGGGGTGAATTTCGCGCAAACGCCGCGAATAGGGGGCCTGTCGACCCGAATCCGTCAGCTAACCTCGTAGGCTTTAATGTCAGGAGACCGCTACCGTTAACGGCATTGGGTATCCAGTGCCGTTTTGTGTTTATGACGCGTGTATCGGCGGTTGTACGCCGGGAGGAATTATCCGATGAGCACGTCATCGCGATTGCGCAAGTTTCAATGGACGCCGCCGAGAATTCTCGTGCTGGGCTTCGCCGTTATCATCTGGATCGGCGCGCTGCTGCTGACGCTGCCCGTCTCATCGAGCTCCGGCGAACGACTGCCCCTGCTCGACGCTTTGTTTACGGCCACCTCCGCCACTTGCGTGACGGGACTTGTCGTCGTGGATACGGGGACCTACTTCTCTGTATTCGGCCAAGCGGTGCTGGCCGTGCTCATCCAGGTCGGCGGCCTCGGCTTCATGACGATGACCACGCTGTTCGCGCTGCTGCTCAAAAAGCGGATCACGCTCAAGGAGCGGCTGATCCTGCAGGAAGCGATGAATCAGGGCAGTATGGAAGGCATCGTCCGGCTGATCCGCAAGGTCGCGATCTATTCGCTGACGATCGAGGGGATCGGCGCGCTGCTGTTCGCGATCCGGTGGTCGTTCGACATGGAGCCGGGGCGGGCCGTCTACTTCGGCGTGTGGCATGCGATCTCGATGTTCAACAACGCCGGCTTCGACTTGTTCGGCGAGTTCCGCAGTCTGACGCTATATGCGGACGACCCGGTCGTCAATCTGGTCGCGATGGGACTGATCGTCTCCGGCGGCCTCGGCTTCGCGGTTTTGTCCGATCTCGCCGAGTTTCCGAAGCGGCGCAGGCTGAGCTTGCATTCCAAGGCCGTCCTGAGCATGACCGGATTCCTTATCGCCGTCGGGGCGGTCGTCATCTTCGCGCTCGAATATTCGAACGGCAAGACGCTCGGCAGCCTGGACGTGTCGGGCAAATTCTGGGCTTCGCTGTTCCAGTCGGTGACGCCGCGGACGGCCGGCGCCAATACGATCGACATCGCGGGATTGAGCCAGGCGACGCAATTTTTTATCGTGCTGCTGATGTTTATCGGCGCCTCCCCGGGATCGACCGGCGGCGGGATCAAGACGACGACATTTACCGTGCTGATCGGGGCCATGCTGGCGATGATCCGGGGCAAGGAAGATGTGGTGCTGTTCCGGCACCGGCTGGCCGGGGAGCGCATCTACAAGGCGATCACGCTGACGATGTTCGCGTTGCTGCTGGTCGTCGTCATGACGATGGCGCTGTCGACGACGGAGGATCATCACTTTCTGATGATTTTGTTCGAGGTCACGTCCGCGTTCGGAACGGTTGGGCTTTCGATGGGGCTGACGCCGGATTTGACGGACATCGGCAAAATCTTGATCTCGCTGACGATGTTCGCCGGACGGCTCGGACCGGTGACGCTCGCGTACGCCCTTCGGCCGAAGCCGGATAAGGAGCTGTACCGGTATCCGGAGGGCAGAATCACGATCGGATAAACGATTGGCGATTGCGGAAGAAGGGGTTCATATGCGGCCTGCAAAAAAATCGATAAGGCTATCGCCTTCCCAGGTGCTTGTGCTGGGCATGCTCGCGGTCATCTGGACGGGCGCGTTCCTGCTGTCTTTGCCGATCTCCTCGCAGGAGGGAACGAGGCTGCCGCTGATCGACGCCTTGTTCATGGCGACGTCGGCCGCTTGCGTCACGGGTTTGGTCACCGTGGATACGGGCACGTATTTCTCGATATTCGGCCAAATCGTGCTGATGATCCTGATGCAGATCGGCGGTCTCGGCTTCATGACGATGTCCACGCTGTTCGCTCTGATGCTTCGCAAGCGCATCTCGCTGAGGGACCGGCTCGTGTTGCAGCAGGCGCTCAACCAGAACGACATGTCCGGTCTGGTCCGGCTCGTCCGCAAGATTATTCTGTACTCGTTCGTCATCGAGACGGTCGGCGCCCTGCTGCTCGCCATTCGCTGGTCGTTCGACATGTCCGTCGGCCGCGCGGTTTATTTCGGCATCTTCCATTCCGTCTCGATCTTCAACAACGCCGGCTTCGACCTGTTCGGAGAATTCCGCAGCTTCACGCTGCATGTGAACGACCCGATCGTCAATCTGGTCGGCATCACGCTGACGATTCTCGGCGGCATCGGGTTTATCGTCATGGCCGATCTCATCGAATGGCCCGAGCGCAAGCAGTTGTCGCTTCATTCCAAAGTGGTGCTGACGACGTCGGCCTTCCTGATCGCGGCGGGCACCGTTGTGGTGTTTGTGTTCGAGTTTACGAACAGCAGCACGCTCCAGCCGCTGAGCTGGTCCGGCAAAATACTGGCCTCTCTCTACCAGGGAGTCACCCCGCGTTCGGGCGGAACGGCGACGCTCGATATCGCCAGCATGCGCCAGGCGACGCAATTTTTCATCGTGATCCTGATGTTTATCGGCGCGGCTCCGGGTTCAACGGGCGGGGGCATCAAGGTGACGACGTTTGCGGTGCTGATCGGCGCGATGGTGGCGATGCTGCGGGGCAAGGAGGATATCGTCATGTTCCGCAACCGGCTGGCCAAGGACCGCATTCACAAGGCGATCACGCTCACGCTGTTCGGCATCGGCACGGTCGCGATCATCACGATGCTGCTGTCGGCGTTGGAGGACCGGCATTTTCTGATGATCTTGTTCGAGGTCACCTCCGCGTTCGCCACGTGCGGCCTCTCGATGGGCCTGACGCCCGGGCTGTCGGAGCTGGGCAAGGTGATCATCACCGTGACGATGTTCGTCGGGCGGCTCGGTCCCGTGACGTTGGCATTCGCCTTGCAGCCGAAGCCCGAGAAGGAGCTGTACCGATACCCTGAAGGCCAAATTACAATCGGATGATCTCCCCGAGCGGGTTCGATCATCCCACAGGAGATAAAGATCAACGATGAAAAACAAGCAATACGCTGTGATCGGTCTGGGCCGATTCGGCTCCAGTCTCGCGAAAGAATTGGTTCGCCTGGATTTCGAGGTGCTTGGCATCGACATCGACGAAGAAGTCGTGCAGGAGATGCAGGACAAGCTGACCCATACGGTGGTCGCCGACTGTACGGAGGAAGAAGTGCTGCGGTCGCTGGGCATCCGCAATTTCGACTGCGTCATCGTGGCGATCGGCGACGATATCCAATCGAGCATCATGACCGCCTTAATATTGAAGGATCTCGGCGTGAAGCAGGTCGTGGCCAAAGCGCTGAACGAGCTTCACGGCAAGGTGCTGGAGCGGATCGGCGTCGACCGGGTCATTTATCCGGAGCGGGATATGGGGATTCGAGTGGCGCATCAGCTCGTGTCGCCGAATCTGCTGGATTATATCGAGCTGTCCAAAGATTACACGGTTGCGGAGCTGTCCGTCTCGAAGCGGATTTCCGGCCGGACGCTGCGGGATCTCGATCCCCGGCGCAAGCACGGATGCAGCGTCGTGGCGATCAACAAGCACAGCGGCGTCATCATCGCGCCGATGGCGGAAGACCGCGTCGATGTCGGCGACGTCATGGTCGTGATCGGCACCAACGAACAGATCGACTCCTTCGAAGAAGAAGTGAACCGGTAGGCGGCGGAGGATCGGCATCGGAAAGGGAACAGGGCAAAACGTATGCATGCGACGACCAATCATCAGATTTACGGGCAAGCGGAAGCGTTTATCCGGACTTGTTACCGCGAATTGGGCAAGACGGAGGCGGAGGCGGATCGTCGGCTGAGGCAGATAGGCGAGGAGATCGCGCGGACCGGGACCTATGCGCATACGGCGGAGGAATTAACGCACGGCGCGCGGATGGCTTGGCGCAACAGCAACCGCTGCATCGGCCGGCTGTTTTGGCAGACGCTCGAAGTGTTCGACGCCCGCGGCGCGCGGACGGCGGACGACATGGCGCAGGCGTTGTTCGACCACCTCGCCTACGCGACCAACGGCGGACGCATCCGCCCGGCGATCACCGTATTCGCGCCGGCGAGCGGCGGGGGAGGCGGAGCTTCCGCGGGACCGCGGATCTGGAATCACCAGTTGATCCGTTACGCGGGTTACAGAGGCGCGGACGGCCGCGTGATCGGCGACCCCGCCTCCTTGGCGTTGACGGAGGTGTGCATGCGGCTTGGCTGGCGCGGCGCGGGCGGCCCGTTCGACGTGCTTCCGCTTGTCCTGCAGCCCGCCGGGGTAAAGCCGGTTCTGTTCGACATTCCGAAGGAACTGGTTCTGGAGGTCAAGCTGACGCATCCGACGTTGTCCTCGTTCGAAGAGCTCGGACTGCGATGGTACGCCGTTCCCTGCGTGTCGGACAAGCGGCTGGAAATTGGCGGCGTGTCGTATCCCGCGGCTCCGTTTAACGGTTGGTATATGGGAACGGAGATCGGGGCGCGCAACCTGGCCGACGAGTACCGGTACGACATGCTTCCGGACGTGGCGAAGCTTTTGGGACTGGATACGTCCACAAATGTGTCGCTGTGGAAGGATCGCGCGCTCGTCGAACTGAATGTCGCGGTTCTCCACTCCTACAGAACCGCGGGCGTCAGCATCGTCGACCACCATACGGCGGCGGAGCAGTTTCGCCGCTTCGAGGAGCAGGAATGCGCAGCGGGGCGAAAGCTGACGGGAGACTGGACCTGGCTGATCCCGCCGATGTCGCCGGCGACGACGCATATGTGGAACAAAAGCTACGATCCCGCGATCGTGCCTCCGAATTTCTACGATCAGGAGAACGTCTGCTAATGCGATGCCCCTTTGGACTGATTTACGGGGCCAGGCGGGACGAGAAGCGCGCCTGAACCCGGCCGATCCATTCGAGCGTTTCGGCCGCCAGCGAAGTGTTGCGCAGGAAGATCAGCGAAGTCGTGCGGGTCGTCAGCTTCAGCTCCGGCACTTCCAGCATCTCCAGGCCGTTGTAGTCCAGCAGCACTTCGCGCATGTAGGAGCGGGGCAGCAGCGTCGCCAGGCCGCATGTCGCCGCCATCCTCACGGTCGCCTCGAAGGAATCGATCTCCATCCGCAGATCGGGCGCGATGCCGTACCTTTCGAGCAATTCGTCGACCAGCACTCTGTACCACGCGCCGCGGGAGAACAGGATCATCGGCAGGCCGTCGAGCCATTGGATGTTGGGAGCCGGCGCGGGTCCCGAGGCCAGCAGCGGATGCCCGGCGGGCAGCACCAGGCACAGATGGTCGTCGAACAGCGGCACGCATTGCAGATCGGGCGATTCGAGCGAAGAAGCGATCAGGCCCAGATCGACCTTCTTGTCGCGGACCATCGCCACGATTTCGTGCGTCTTGCCCGTCAGGGCTTTGATGTCCGCGTGCGGGAATTCCCGCGTGTACATCGTGACGAGATCGGGAAGCGTGGACTGCAGGGTGGTCAGACTGGCCCCGATCGTCAGGCTGAGCGAAGCGCCGTTGCGATAGTCGTTCAGATTTCGCTGGAATTTATGGTTGAGCCGGCGGAGCTCGATCGCGTGATCGTAGCACATCCGGCCGGCTGCGGTCAGTTCGAGCCGCTTGCCTTTGCGCTCGAACAGCGTTACCCCGAGATGTTCCTCCAGTTTGCTGAGCCGTCTCGACAGAGCCGGCTGAGACAAATTCAGCACCTGGGACGCCTTGTTCAAGCTGTTATGCTCGACGGCGGCCACCAGCACGTCCAAATCCTCTACCTGCATGGACGTCATCCCCCTCTGTGATGTGCGGCTTCCGAACGGTTGCGCCGATTCATGGCGCAGGCACGGTGTCCCGCATTCGTTCGTCCGCCTGTTCCATCGTTCATATGCACAATGTGCATAAAGAGATATGTCAAATCGACACTTCCATTATAAGCGAAACAAGGTTAGGATGAATAGTGTCACAAATCGTCCACATTCCGGCTGATCTTCCGTCCTTCGGGCAAAACTAATCGCGGACAGCCGAGGATCGGGAAAGGCTGGACGCCTGTCGAACGCTCCCGATTTGCCGCCGAGAAAGCGGTTGACGGTCAATTTTGGCAGGGGTACAATGGATGGTGGCTTTTCACAGGCACGTAAACAAATAGGGAGGAATGCTTTGCCATGGCGGTCAATTCGTTCTACACGCGAAAGCTGCACTCGCTGCTGGGCGTCATTCCGATCGGGTTTTTCCTGGTCGAACATCTGCTCACCAACTACGAAGCGTATCGGGGCGGTCACGCGAAATTCCTGGAGAAAGTCGAATGGTTGAACAGCCTGCCGTTTATTTTTCTGCTTGAGCTGTTCGGCATCTGGCTGCCGATTCTGTTCCACGGCGTGTACGGCCTGTATGTCGCTTACCAGGCGCGCAACAATCCGGTCCGGTACGGTTATTTCCGCAACGTGATGTTCACGCTGCAACGGGTGACCGGCGTGCTGACGCTTATTTTCATCGTCTGGCACACGTTTGAGACCCGCGTCCAAGTCGCCCTCGGCAACGCCAAGCATGAGGATCTCGGCAAATTGATGGTCGACATCCTGACGAATCCGGTATTCTTCGCGCTGTATGTGATCGGGGTGGTCTGCGCGGTGTTCCACTTCTGCAACGGCATGTGGTCGTTCCTCGTCAGTTGGGGAATCACGGTTGGCCCGCGGGCGCAGCGTGTATCGACCTACGTCTGGATGGCCGCTTTCGTCTTCCTTTCTTTTGTAGGAATTATGGCACTGACGGCGTTTGTCGACCCGAATTTCTTGAACACATAAAAAGAGGGGCGTGACGGGTAATGGCTAAGACTAAAATTATCGTTGTCGGCGGCGGCCTGGCGGGCCTGATGGCCACGATCAAGGCGGCGGAAGCCGGCGTTCAAGTCGACCTGTTCTCGCTGGTTCCGGTGAAGCGTTCCCACTCGGTGTGCGCGCAAGGCGGAATCAACGGTGCGGTCAATACAAAAGGCGAGGGCGACTCCCCTTGGGAGCATTTTGACGATACGGTATACGGCGGCGACTTCCTTGCGAACCAACCGCCGGTTAAAGCGATGTGCGAAGCGGCCCCTGGCATCATTCACCTGATGGACCGGATGGGCGTTATGTTCAACCGGACTCCCGAAGGTTTGTTGGATTTCCGCCGTTTCGGCGGAACGAAGCACCACCGCACGGCGTTCGCCGGCGCGACGACCGGCCAGCAGTTGTTGTACGCGCTGGACGAGCAAGTTCGCCGATGGGAAGTTGCCGGCTTGGTGAAAAAATACGAGCATTGGGAATTCCTCGGCGCCGTTATTGACGAGACGGGCGTATGCCGCGGCATCGTCGCCCAAGACCTGCGCTCGATGGAAGTGCACACGTTTGCGTCGGACGCGGTTATCCTCGCGACGGGCGGTCCCGGCATTATTTTCGGCAAGACGACGAACTCGGTCATCAACACCGGCACGGCCGCAAGCGCCGTGTACCAGCAAGGCGTGCGTTACGCCAACGGCGAATTCATCCAGATTCACCCGACCGCGATCCCGGGCGACGACAAGCTGCGTCTGATGTCGGAGTCGGCCCGCGGCGAAGGCGGACGCATCTGGACCTACAAGGACGGAAAGCCGTGGTACTTCCTTGAAGAGAAATACCCGGCCTACGGAAACCTGGTTCCCCGCGATATCGCGACACGGGAAATTTTCCACGTGTGCGTCGACTTGAAGCTGGGCATCAACGGGGAGAACATGGTTTACCTCGACCTGTCCCACAAAGATCCGAAGGAGCTGGACGTCAAGCTCGGCGGCATCATCGAGATTTACGAGAAGTTTATGGGCGACGACCCGCGCAAAATTCCGATGAAAATTTTCCCTGCGGTCCACTACTCGATGGGCGGCATGTGGGTGGACTACAACCAGATGACGAACATCCCGGGATTGTTCGCGGCGGGCGAGTGCGAGTATCAGTATCACGGGGCGAACCGCCTCGGCGCGAACTCGCTGCTGTCGGCGATCTACGGCGGCATGGTGGCCGGACCGAAGGCGATTGAATATATCAAGGGGCTGGACAAACACGCGGAAGACGTGCCCAGCTCGGTGTTCGAACGGGCCGCGAAAGCGCGCATCGACCAGTACGAGTCCCTGCTCAAGATGGACGGCACGGAGAACGCGTACGTTCTGCACAAAGAGCTTGGCGAGTGGATGACGAACAACATGACCGTCGTCCGCTACAACAAGCAACTGGAGCAGACGATCGACAAGATCAAGGAACTCAAGCAGCGCTATAAAAAGATCAACATTACCGATACGGCGCGTTGGAACAACCAGGGCGTCGCTTTCACCCGCCAGTTGTGGAACATGCTGGAGCTGGCCGAAGCGATGACGAAGAGCGCGCTGCTCCGGAACGAAAGCCGCGGCGCGCATTACAAGCCGGAATTCCCGGAACGCGACGACGCGAACTTCTTGAAAACGACGATTGCGACCTGGACGCCGGACGGCCCGGTCATCAGCTACGAAGACGTCGACGTGTCGCTTATTCCGCCCCGCAAGCGGGATTACACGACGGACAAGAAAAAAGGAGGGCATTGATCCATGGCGGACGCGAAAACGGTCAAGTTTATCGTCACGCGGCAGGATAGCCCGGACAGCAGCCCCTATACGGAAGAGTTCGAGGTTCCTTACCGCCCGAATATGAACGTCATCAGCGCGCTCATGGAGATCCAGCGCAATCCGAAAAACGCCAGCGGCAAAGAAACGACGCCGGTCTGCTGGGAATCGAACTGTCTGGAGGAAGTGTGCGGCGCCTGCTCGATGCTGATCAACGGCAAGCCGCGCCAGGCCTGCACCGCGCTGATCGACAAACTGGAGCAGCCGATCCGGCTCGCGCCGATGTCGACGTTCCCGGTTGTGCGCGACCTGGTCATCAACCGCGAGCGCATGTTCGCGGCGCTGAAGCGGGTCAAAGCGTGGATTCCGATCGACGGCACGTACGATCTCGGTCCGGGGCCGCGTATGGCGGAGTCCAAGCGCCAATGGGCTTACGAGCTGTCGAAGTGCATGACGTGCGGCGTCTGCCTGGAGGCTTGCCCGAATGTCAACGACAAGTCGGACTTTATCGGACCGGCTCCGATCTCGCAGGTACGCCTGTTCAACGCGCATCCGACGGGCGAAATGAACAAGCACGAGCGCCTGCAGGCGTTGATGGAAGACGGCGGCATCGAGGGCTGCGGCAACTCGCAAAACTGCGTGCGTTCCTGCCCGAAAGGCATCCCGCTCACGACGTCGATCGCCGCGCTCAACGGCGAAGTGACGAAGCAGATGTTCAAGAACTGGTTCCAAGTCTAAAACGGAGAGCGGACCGCCAGCTATGGCTGGCGACTGGCAGCCCCGGCATTGCGCCGGGGCTGCTTTTTTTGGGCACGGCCGGCCGCAAGTCGCCCAACGGGACTGGCGAGCGCCTGCCGTTGGCCCAAAGGCAAGGGTGCCCGCGCCGCCAGGCGGAACCGGAGGCGAACGCATGGGTCAAGGGACGGGGCGCGACTCATTGGCGGCAGGGCTCAAGTATCCGCAGCAGAGGTGCTCAGCAGCGGGCATGCAACACAGTAGCAATAAATGCGGGCTTATCCCATAGAAGCAGGCATGTACCCCTTAGACCCCCATGCCGCTAATGCGGCACCAGCAGATGATGAAAATGGGCGAATGCGGTACAATATTCCTGCGGCTGGTGGAGGGAGGTCGTTTATCCCATAGAAGCAGGCATGTACCCCTTAGACCCCCATGCCGCTAATGCGGCACCAGCAGATGATGAAAATGGGCGAATGCGGTACAATATTCCTGCGGCTGGTGGAGGGAGGTCGTTGTTTCTTGGTGCTGCGAGCCCGACTCTTAGA
>NZ_VCQZ01000040.1 GCF_005938195.1 Paenibacillus thermoaerophilus | reverse complement strand
AACGGTTTGACGTTTAAACTCGTCGTCAAAATGTTGACGGATATCTCCCATGACACACCTCGACCTTTTGGTTGGTTATATTGTACGGGCCGCTACTACGGCGTGTCCACTTTTTAGTCTACATGCATTGTAAGTCCGATTGCGAAGAAAACTTTCCGTACGTACCCGCCATCCGCTTGTATGGCACGGTTCCAGCCGAATGTGAACGAAGGTTGTCACAAATCAATGTCAAGCTTCATAAACTAACGGATATCCCAGCCGTTGTGACTCGGATGAAAAGTACCCTCAGAATAGTCCGGTCCTGGCCGCCACAGGCGTGCTGATTCCACATCTCATAGACGAGGAAGATATGAATTTCGACAAATATGTATAAAACAACCTATAAAAATATATATTTCAATCATTTACATTTATATCATTCTGAAGTATGCTTGGTTTGCACATGGTTATTATTGGTAACGGTGCAAACCTATCTATTAGGAGGTATGAATGATGTCTACTGTAAAAAAGAAGTTTTTTTCTCTCGCTGTCCTTCTATCGCTCTTAACCACGACGTTTTTAACCGTTCCTGCCCAAGCTGCTGAATCCTGTGTGCTCTCGACTATGACAGACCCATTGGCTCTCCGAATGGAAGCAGGTGAGACTGTCATTTGGGATGGCGTCACCGCCGATTTGCTTGCAGCAAAGAACCGCTATGAGAGCCTAATAAGGGCGAAGGGGTGGAGCATTACGTACAACTCCGCCTATCGCCCCTATCAATATCAAAAGCACTTGTATGAGATTTCACAGAACCCGACAGCATGCAGCGCTGAAAAAACCAAGCACGGTTTAGGCACTTTGGTTGCAGCGCCTTCTTATACCGCTCCTCACACGGCTGGTATTGCGTTTGATGCTACGGTAAAAAATGCAAGCGGTGTTGCGCTTAACGGCATGACCTTTGTTAACAGTCAGTTGGTTGCGGTAGCGGAACAAGCCGGTCTGTATTTCCCGCACACGACAAGTGATGGTGTACATCATCAACTGTCTCCTACCGGCTCTGTATTGAGTGTGGGAAGTACGGGCCCTGAGGTCACCACATTGCAAACAAACCTAAATAAGGTTGGTTACACTGTAACTGTGGATGGGATTTTTGGTAGCGGAACAGAGTCCGTTGTGAAACAGTTCCAGTCTGCACACGGACTTACCGTAGATGGTAAAGTAGGATCCGCCACTTCAACCAAGCTTAATACCTTGGCCGCTACAACAAAAGTTCTTCGTGTAGGCAGCACCGGTGATGAAGTCAAGGTTCTGCAGCGTCTGCTTACAAAAAAAGGATATCCTTTGACGGCCGATGGAGTGTTTGGCTCTGGCACGGAAGCCGCAGTTAAAAAGTTCCAGCAGGCCAAAGGTCTAACCGTGGATGGTATTGTTGGGTCTGCGACTTGGAACAAGTTGCGCTCATAAAGTAAAAGGAATCATATTGAAATAATGAACCCGTTTCTCTGCAAAGAGACACGGGTTCACGTATTGTTATCGGTTCGATCGAAGCAGTCAGTGGGTGGGCATGCATGGAGTCTTTTACTCCGGCTTCATGCACGAGTACATCACAGTCTTGCGAGGGCGTTTTGCAACTTTTTACCACATGGCCCCGCGTTTAATTCAACGGAGAGGAGCTGACGCAACGATGAGAACAAAATGGGCTGGATATACGGTCGGGCAAGAGGGGACGAACCGTAAGGGTATCGGAGATCCGGACGTGATATACGGCGGTCATGTCACGTACAGCGGGTGACGTTGAAAACGTTGGGGATGCTTCCTCCGCAGCCGTCATCGGAGACGATGTGTACGTGCTGGCTTCACGCGACGAATCCGACGCAAATAAAATTTACAAAATCAACCTGAAAACGAATAAGACCGAGAAGATCGTCAACTCGAGCGAGCTGGTTCAGGATAAAACTATCCGACCATGCCGTGTCATGGTTTGACAGCATCGACGGCAACGTATTCTACACAACCGAGAAGGAAGTGAACCGATTCGAGCTGTACCAAGCCGATCCGAACGGGGAAGACCCGCTTGTATGGAGAACGCCGGTCGCAGACGTGCAAGTGCTGCACGATCAACTCGTCTGCCGGTTTGGCGAAAACGATGCAGGACAAGAACTTGTTACCATTACCGTAAGGGTTATGGAAAATTAATCCTAATGCCTGTAAACTGAAGATGACGAAAGCTCATTAAGCCTCTTAGGGTTGCAGTACGCAACCTTTATACTCGGAAATTAGTCTTACAATAAGGGGAATCGTTTCTGTCGTAATTCACATTGATATTGGAGAATAGGTACAAAGGGGGTTTCATCGATTGATATACATTTGTACAAAATACGGGTTTTGTGAAAAAGTAATCCGAAAAAACTCGGAATGGCACTTCCGAGCCTGAACTGTATTCCATCTTCTTATGTTTGTGTTGAACAAATAATTCATTTCTGATCCCATGGTTTTTAGGTTTTTAAACTCTCACGTACGGACCGGTTCAAATTATATGGAGCAAACAGTTCTTGATAAAATCTGCATGACGGATAGTTTGACGTAATAAAGTATTTCAACGCATGTCTTGGACGTGCCTATTCACACTCATTCTCGAAAATAAATTTACAATAAAAATATTATGTAAACTTACAGTCTAAGGTATTCGTTTTGTGCAACCGTCCCCTCCCGCCTGCCTTCTCTCCCATAAGGAACGCTGGTTTCCACCTGCGCTTTTACCTGTTTGTTGTGCTGATTCGGCTGCCGTCGCTTTGGCTCTGCTGTGCTCCGCCTTCTCCCTCCAATTTCCCGCTTGTGCGACAGGCTCTTCGTTCGACGCGCAGGCGGGAACCTCCGCAATTCGCCACCCTTAGGCGCAACCGCTGGAAGAAAATCGGCTATCATGTCGTATTCCGCGTTTCATAAGACATTCGTACCGAAGTAAAACAGGCCTATATACACAGTACAAACCGTTTTTAAAATTTTATACTTAAATAGAACCACAATTATTGAAATTTTATTTCAATCAGAAGGAGGCTCAGGGACCGCATTCCTATGCCATTATCGCTTGATGGACGTACGCCATCTATTTTGTTGAGAAAGGAAGTGTTCACTTGCCCGCACATCGGAAAACGAGCCGCAATATCGCCCTTCTAGTCGCTTTTATGATGTTATGGGGAAGCTTGTTTACGGGGATGGGTTTTGCCGCGGACAACGCGGAAACCGGGCCGGCAACCGGCGAAAATGGCGGAGGCATTCCCCTTCCCCCGGATACGCCAAACGAAGAAGAAAGTCGGGACGATCCTGCAGCCGGTCATGATCCGGCGAACCTCGAATGGAACGCAGTTGACGCCCTTCCCGCTCCGGGTGTGGCGCAGCCTGTTGTTATTGAGGATTTCGAGGATATATCGGATCTATCGGCCAGCGAGGTCAATACGGTGCCGGGATCGACGAAGCTCGAACGCAACACACGGCCCGGGCCCGTCATGTACGGCCATGCCTCCGGCAAGGTCTCTTACGACTTTACGGGAACGACGGGCACATCCGCAGCTTATTTGAACTTTAACAAATTGCAGGACCGCAACCTTTCGAACTATCCGAAAAAAATTGGCGCGTGGGTATACGGCGATGCCGGAAAACATTGGCTCCGCGCCGAGTTCCAATATGTGGAGAACGGCACTTTAAAGTCGTCGATCAGCGATTTTACCTCCACGACCGGCTTTAACTGGTCGGGCTGGCAATACGTAACCGCAAATGTGCCGCAAAATTTGCCGCAGCCCATTAAATTAAGACGCATCTATATCGCGGAACTGAACAATCAGAACAAAAATAGCGGAACCGTCTATTTTGATCAACTGTCTGCGCTCTACACCGACGCCAATCCCGTATCCATCGAGCTGTTTGGGCTGCGCGGCATGAAGGTCGGCGAAAGCTTGCAGGCTTCCGTTCTCGCAACCGTAGTCGGAAGCAAGGCCTTGACCGACGTGACGGCCGGCTCCGACTTCAGCAGCAGCAACCCCGAAGTGGCGACCGTATCCCCGTCCGGGCTTGTGCAAGCCGTAAGCCTCGGGACTACGACCATTACGGCCGCAAACGGCATTCATCAAACCTCCTATCTTCTCTCCGTCACCGAAAACGGTGCGGCGGCAACCGCTTTAGAGATTGAAGGCAGATCCGTCCTGACAACAGGAGAAACCGATGTCATCCGCACGTTCGTATTTTATGAAGGCGATGTGGAGCCGAACCGGGTAACGGAAGGCGTCGTTTATGAAAGCAACAATCCGGCCGCAGCGATTGTATCCGGCAGCGGCGCGGTTACGGCTGTCGGTGAAGGCTCCGCTGTCATAACCGCAACCTACGGCGGGTTGTCCGCCTCCTATTTTGTAACCGTTAATAAAGCTTTGCCCGTGCTGCAATCGGTCCGGATCGCCGGCCTTCGGCCGCTCACGGAAGGCGAAACGGCGCAAGCAAGCGTGCTGGCGACTTACACCCTGCTGACCGAGGAGCAGGACGTCACGGGCAGCGCCGTATGGACGAGCAGCGCTCCCGCCGTTGCGGAAGTCGGCGCCGATGGCCGCGTGACCGCAAAAGCCAAAGGAACCACGCTGATCACCGCCTCTTATGAAGGCAAGCTGGCGCAATATTTGCTGATCGTCACGTCGGAGCAGAAGCCGTTGAAACGCGAGCTGCGCGCCGCCTGGATCGCTTCGGTCGAAAACATTGATTGGCCGGCCAAAGGCGTAACGACGGAAGCGCAGCAAAAAGCCGATTTTATCGCGCTGCTGGATGAGCTGGCCGCGACCGGTATCAACGCCGTCATCGTCCAAATCAAGCCGACGGCCGACGCCTTCTACCCGTCGGACTACGCGCCCTGGTCGGAATGGCTGACGGGCCAGCAAGGCAAAGATCCGGGCTACGACCCGCTCGCGTTTATGCTGGAGGAAGCCCATAAGCGCAATATGGAATTCCACGCCTGGTTTAATCCGTACCGGATCAGCATGCACACCGATCTGAACAAGCTGGCGGACGATCATCCGGCCAAGCTGCATCCGGATTGGGTGGAATCGTACGGCGGCAAGCTGTATTTCAATCCCGGCGTTCCCGAAGCGAAGCAATATGTGATCGACAGCGTCATGGAGGTTGTCGACAACTACGATATCGACGCCGTTCACTTTGACGACTATTTCTACCCTTATCCGGTAACGGGCGAGGAGTTCCCGGATGCCGCGGAATACGCCGCTTACGGCGCCGGCTTCTCCGACAAGGCGGCCTGGCGGAGAAACAACGTCGACACGCTGATTCAAGGACTGCACGCCGCGATCAAGAAAAGCAAGCCGTACGTCAAATTCGGCATCAGCCCGTTCGGCATATGGCGCAACAAAGGGACGGACAGCGCGGGTTCCGACACCAACGGCTTGCAAAGCTACGACGCGCTGTACGCCGATACGAAAGGCTGGGTCGAGAAAGGCTGGCTCGATTATATTGCGCCGCAGGACTACTGGCATTTCGGCAACGGTCCGGCCGCTTATGAAAAGGTGCTGGATTGGTGGCGCGGGCTGACGGACGGCCTCGATATTCATTTATATGTCGGCCAGGCGATTTACCGCGTGCCGACTTGGGAAGATCCGCATGAGCTGAGAAACCAAATTCAATACAACCGCAGCTTCGCCCCGGACGTGCACGGCAGCATGCTCTTCAGCGCCAAAGACGTCAGGGCCAACTACCTGGGCACGCAGGATATGCTGAAGCAGGAGCTGTACCGGTATCCCGCCCTGCCTCCGACGATGCCCTGGCTGGATGACAAAGCGCCGGACGCTCCGGTGCGGCTCTCGGCATCCTCGGCGAAGGAAGGACAGGTCGAGCTGCGCTGGGAGGACGGTTCCGCAGACGGAGAACCTGCGTATTACGCCATCTACCGCAAGGAAGGCAACGATCCGCCGGACATCAACGATCCCGCCCAACTGCTGGGGACGGTCCGCAAGCAAGCCGGGGCGGCGCAGCAGGTTTATATCGACACCAGCGCGCAGGATTGGAAGCCGTATACGTATCTCGTCACGGCGCTGGACCGGCTGCATAATGAAAGCGCCCCCAGCAATCCAGCGACGAAGGCTTATGTGCCCGGCGATACGCTGCATGAGAAAATTATGGCCAAAAACGCCGTCCAAGGCACGATCGAGCTTGAGCGTTCCGGTATAAAGAAGCTGGCCGCCAACGTCGTCATCGAGCAGAAGCTGGGCGACCGCGTCATCCCGAGATTGCTCCAGGAAGTGATGGTCGGAGCTGAAAACGTCGAAATCCAGCTAAACGCAAGCGGCGAAATCAGCAAAATCACGCTGATTGGCGAAACGGCGCGCGATACGATGCGCGTAGGCATAAGAAACAGCATCGCCGACATAACCGACTTGACGCAATTGAACCATAACCGGATCGAGCTGATGGCGAAGGCTCCGTTCGAGATTGTCGACAAAATCGGCGACGCCTCCGTGCAGGCGCAGGCCGGCTTGCCGGTCTCCATCACGATTGCGGACGGTCACATATCGGTCGCGCAAAACGGCAACGTGCTGCTCTCCACTCCCAATCGCATCTATGCCCTGCCGCCTGCGGACGGCTCGCTGATTGAAGTCAGCTCGCTGACCAGAGCGCAAGGCAAACCGAAATATCGCGGCCAACTGGAGATATTCCGCTCCCCGGCCGGCGACAAGCTGCGGCTCGTCAACGAGCTGAACATCGAGCAGTATTTGTATCAGGTCGTTCCAAGCGAAATGCCGGCTTCGTTTGGCCTGGAAGCGCTGAAAGCGCAGGCGATCGCGGCCAGAACATACGCGCTGACCGATTATCTGATCAGCCGCTTCGCCGACCAAGGCTTCCATATCGACGACAGCACGCTGAGCCAAGTATTCAACAACAGCGCGGAGAACGATCTGACCAAACAAGCCGTCGACGCAACCGCCGGAAAAGTCATGCTGAGCGGCGGCATGCTGGTGGACGCCAGATTCTACTCCACCTCGGGGGGCTACGGCGCATCCAAGCATGAGGTATGGGCCGATGCGGGCACCAACCTGTTCCCTGGCACGGCCATCCCGTATTTGACGGCCCGAAGCTATACCTTCAAGCCGGGCGGCAGCGGCGAAATGCTGCAAATCGACACCTCCGACGAACAAGCCGTCAACGCCTTTTATAAAGACCTGTCGCTGACCGGCTACGATTCGGATTCGCTGTATTTCCGCTGGAAGGTGACATTAACCGCCAGCGAGTTTGCCGCTACCGTCAGCAAAAACATCAAGCTTCGTTATGCCGCCGAGCCGCATTCGATCTTGACCAAAACGGCAAACGGCACGTTCGAAAGCAAACCGATTCCGGCGGAAGGCATCGGCGAGCTGGTCGGCCTGTCCGTGGCGAAAAGAGGCGCGGGCGGCAATGTTACGGAGCTGATTATCGAAGGGACAACAGGCACGTATAAAATTTTGAAAGAATTCAACATCCGCTTTACGATCCGACCCAACAAAACCGATACCGGCAGCGCCGGCGACATTCTCGCCTACCGCGGCAAAGGCGGTTCGGCCGATTACGACCCGTCCGCCACGCTGAAAAACCCGAGCATTTTGTACTCCGCCTTCTTCACATTTGATATCGAAACGAATGACGACGGCGGCATCGAAAGCGTCACCTTCTACGGCGGCGGCAACGGGCACGGCGTCGGCATGAGCCAATACGGCGCGCAAATGCTGGGCAAGCAAGGCTGGACGTATTCGCAAATTTTGAACGCCTATTACGCGGGCATGAGCATCGCCGGGCTGGACGCTCCGATCTTGACGAGTCTCGAGGCGTCGGTCTCCCCGAGAATCGCAATCGGCAACACCGCCAAGCTGAAAGTAAACGGCATCTACAGCAACGGAGATCGAGCCGAAATCACGGCCGGCATCGGTTATCAAAGCAGCGACCCCACCGTCGTGTCGGTCGACACGAACGGCAATCTGAAGGCGCTGAAAGCCGGCAATGCCGTCATCACCGTCACGGTAGGCGGCTTGTCGACAAGCGTGACGGTTACGGCTTACAACGATTACGTCGATCCAGGGCCGGGACCTGGACCGGGGCCAGGACCGGGGCCTCAGCCCGAACCCGAGCCGGAACCGCAGCCTGAGCCTCAGCCTGAGCCTCAGCCTGAACCGGAACCAATCGTAAGCTTCAGCGACATCGGCAGTCATTGGGCCAAAAAAGCGATTCAGCAAGCCGCGAAACTTGGTATCGTGACCGGTTACGAAGACGGCACCTTCCGTCCGCAAGCTCAAGTGACGCGCGCGCAATTCGTGACGTTGCTTCTGAGAGCTTTCCCGAGCCGATCGTCCGGCAAGCATCCGCAGCCGTTCGCCGATCAGAGCGAAATTCCGGAATGGGCCGAAACGTATGTGATGCAGGCGGCTGCGGCAGGTTTGATCAACGGCTATCAGGACGGCACCTTCCGTCCGAACGGCGCCATGACGCGGTCCGAGATGGCGGCGATTATCGTCAGATTCGCGGGGCTTCAGCCGATTGAAAACGCGAAGCTGACCTTCGCCGACAGCGACAGCGCACCCGCTTGGGCGCGCGGTTACATCGCGGCGGCCGTCGAAGCCGGCCTAATGCAAGGCCAAGGCGGCAACCGCTTTGCGCCAAACGACCTCGCCACCAGAGCCGAAGCCGTCGTGTTGATTCTCGCTCTGCTGGAAGACGGCGAATAACCCGTAACGCAAACGTCCCGCTTTCGCCTCATGGGAAAGCGGGACGTTTTTTTCGATGGGCCCCTTCCCCACCGTTTTAACTAATCCGCAAAACGAATAGCCCGCAAGCCGCACGCCCGATGACTCCGGGCAAGCGGCTTGCGGGCCGTTGGTGGCCTTTACGGATTGTTGATCGTGATCGTAAAGGTCGAGGTGATGTTCCGAATGTCCGTATGGTTGTTAATCAGCTTCAGATTGTTGAACACGGCGTGGCCGACGGCCGGGCCCTGGCCGGGCTCGGGCATCTCGTTCGCCCAGATGGCGAAGCCGGACTTGGCGTCGTACGCATCCCCGCTTTTCCGCGCCCCCGAGATGGTGATATTCGTCAGAATCGTGTCCGTAATCGGGTTTTGCGGCTGGCCGCCGACGTAATTCGTCTGGAACATGATGCCGTGATACGTCGGGTCGATGATGTCGACGTTGTTGACGCGGATGCCCTGGAACGCCTTGCTGGCCGAGAACAGCCACATGGCCGGGAACGTCTGATTTCCCCAGAAATGGCCGCCGGCGCGAACGATTGTAATGTTCTCCAGCACGGTCGGCGGCGAAGCGCCGAAGCCGTTCATCGGGTACCCGAAGTCGAGCGAGCTGATCGTGACGCCGGAGTACACGAGCGTATCCGCGATGTAGATGTTCCGGAAGGTGTTGGCGTATCCGCCGTATACGGCGATGCCCGCCGCCCGCCACGTCAGCAGGGACGTCAGATTCTCATAGACGTTGTCCCGCATGTCGGCCCCGCCCGCGTCGATCGCGGAGAACAGCGCGAAGCTGTCGTCGCCCGTCGCGCGGGATTCGTTGTTTGTCACCAGGTTGTTCGTGCTTCCGTTCGTCATGTTGATGGCGTCGGCGAACGTGTTGCGAATCCGCGAGTTTTTGATCGTGATGTAGTCCGTGTTGGCGCCCCAGTACATGCACACCTGATGCTCGACCCAGATGTTGTCGATCGTCATATGCGACACGTTCTGGAAGTCGAACACTTTGCCCGGTCCGTCGATGCGGGACGTGTAGTTGCCGAAATAAGCGAAGTTCGCGAAAGTCGAACCGTTTGCCGTCGCGTTCGTGCTGAAGCCGACATCCGTATTCGTCTGATTCGACGGCGCGACAAAGCGCGTATACCACGGTCCGGCGCCGATGATTCGGATCGGCTTGCCGTACACCTGGAATTTGCCGCTCGTCTCATACGTGCCCGGCGGCAGGTAGACGCCGAGCAGATTGCCGCTCGTATCCATCCGGAACCGGTCGAGGGCGTTCTGCACCGCCTGGTGCGTAAAGCCGTCCGGCACGATATATTTGGACGGATCGGGATTCGCGATCGGCGACACCTGCTCCAGACTGATAAAGTCGATCGCATAGGTCGTCGTATTGCCGCTGTCCTTCTGCAGCCGGATCTTGCTTCCGGCGGGGATCGTCGAGTCGAACATCATGTTCGCTTCATCGTAGATGAAGCGCGGTCCGCCCGAAGCCGGATTGTTGTTCGGGCTCGCCTCGTTGCCGTAGAGCCACGAATACTTGGACGTCAGCGAGATCGCCTTGGCGAACGAGCCGTTGACGTAGACGTTAAGCGTGGCGTCCTGGCCGCCGCCGCCCGGCGCGTCGGGAATCGACGCCCGTACGACCAGCGTGTTGGTGCTTGCCCGCGTCGTGAACTCGACGTAGCTTCCCGTTGTGTTCAGCGTGACGGCCCGTCTGCCGGACGCTTCGCCGGCAAGGTCGCCGACGGTGCGGTTCGGACCGACAACCGCCGCGCCGCCGCCGATCGTGCCGTCCTCGGCTTCGTACATATCATACGGCATATGGGCGCCGCGGCCGGTGAAGAACGACTGGGTCGTCGTGTTGTTCGCCCGTTTGACCGGCAGTTCGTTCGCGTCGGCATCCAGTTGCACGGTCAAGTTGTACTTGCCGTTGACCGCCGTCCACGTGCCGAGCTGCACCGGTCCCACGATGGCGCCGGCGGCGATCGAACCGTTGTACGAGCCGGTCAGCGTTCTTACGACCGCGTCCGTCGCGGCGTCGCGCAGCGTCAGCGTGATGCCGTGCGCTCCCCCGGCCGAAGCGATCGTGCCCTGGTTCTTGATCGCCACGGAGAACGTGACGGTGTCGCCCGCCGAAGGGTTGGACGGCGACCACGTGACGGCCGAAGCGATAAGATCCGAACTCGCCACGGGGCTGACGACGAGCGGTGTCGGCTTCGTGAAGCTGTTGTTCGATTCGTTCTGTTCGATGACGACGTTGGTTTCGTCCGCCTTGGCGGATACCGTGTACGAGCCTGCGTCCTTCGGCCCGATATTGATGTTCACATTCGCCGACGCCCCTGCGGCCAAAGCGCCGACCGAAGCCGTTCCGGCCGCTGTCTCGCCCAGATAGAACCGGAGGATCGAAGCGCCGGCGGGAAGCGCTCCCGCATTTTGGACCGTCGCGGTCAGCGTGATCGCGTCTGTCTCGACCGGCGATGCGGGCGACCAGACGATGTTCGTGACGATCAGATCCGGATTGGGTGCGGGCGTGCCGATAATCTCGAACTCCGCCATCTGTCCGGCCGGCGCGCCGCTGTTGGCGGTGAACCGGAGCTGGACGGCGCTGACCTTGGCCGTCACCGGAATCGTAACCGTGTTGCCGGTAGCCGGATTAAATGTGTAGGTTGCCGCGGACACCAGATTGCCGAACGTCGACGAATGTTGATCGTGCCCGAGCACCTGGATCGTCTGCGTGCGGGTCGCCCACACGGGGTCCGGATTCAGCTTCAGAACAATCGACGTGATATTGGCATCCGACCCGAGATCGACTGTCAGCGTGCTGGGATGGCCGCTTCCTTCCCAATAGGTGGTCACATCGCCGTCGTTCGCGTTGGTAGCCACGAACGTATGCACAGTCGATGACGCCGTGATCGGCTTGCCGAGCGCCAGATTTGCGCCGCCTCCGCCCGACCCGGTCCGGGTGACGGTGTTGCTCGGCGGCGACGGATTGCCGGCGGCGTCCTTCGCGATGACGTAATAAGAGACGGTCGCGGCGACAGGCTGATTGTCCGTATACGTCAGCACATGCCCAGCCACGCTGCCGCGCAGCTCGCCGTTGGCGTAAATGTCGTATTCGACCACGCCGACATTGTCCGTGGCGGCGTTCCAGGTCAGCTTAATCTGCCCGGCGGACGGCTCCGTGTAGGCCAGATTGGCCGGAGCCGTAGGCGCTTGCGTATCCTGCCCCGCGCCCGCGGCGAATTCGATCCAGTTGATATTAAATCCGCCCCCGCTCGCGTACAGGCGGAGCGTCTGCTGGCCGGCGGCCAGCTGCACGGTTGCGGTGACTGTCTGCCAGCTTTGCCAGCCGCCCGTCTGCGGCACGTTTGTCGTCGCCAGCGTCGTCGCGCCCGAGCGGAGCTGGATCTGTCCGGTTGCGTTCGGACTTGCGACGCGGTACTGCACCGTATAGGTGCCCGCCTGCGCCACTTGGACACTGTAATCCAGCCAGTCGCCGGTATCGATCCAGCCGACATTCAGACCGCCGCCCGTGTCGGTTGTCGTCTCCGTCTGGATGCCGCTCATAGCGCTGTAGTTCTCCGCCTGGATGCGGCCCGGAATCGCGGCGGGCCCCGAACCGGCCGCGCCGTAGATTTCCAGCTCCGACAGTTGGCCGGCCGGCCAGGCGGTATTCGCGGTGAATACGAGGCGGACGTACCGGGTTGCGGCGGCGGCAAACTGGATCGACACCTGATTGCCGCTTGCCGGATTGAAGGTGTAGCCGGCGGAGCCGACGATATCCGTGAAGTTCGTTCCGTCGTTGCTGCCGCGGACGGACAACGTCTGCGTCCTCGTCTCCCAGGCCGGAACGTTCGGCAGCTTCAACACGACCTGATCCACCGACACGGACGAGCCCAGATCGACCTGAATCCATTGGGGAAACGCGTTGTTGACGCTTTCCCAATACGTCGAGGCGTTGCCGTCGTTCACATTGGAGGCGACGTACACATCGGCATGGCCGCTGGCGGCGACCGGCTTGCCGAGCGCCAGATTCGGTCCGCCTGCGGCGTAAGCGCGCCCTGGGATTCCCGAAGCTGCGGCCAGCGTTCCCAGCAGCATGGCGACAATGGCCAGCCAGGCGACCGCGCGTCTTCCTGTTTTGATCATCAACATTCTCCCTTCGTGACGGAATTTGTGCAGAACGGTTTCTCCATAACTCCTCTCGTTTGTGTTTGGCTGTTCGGACAACCTTGCAAGCGCTGCCAAAACCGACGTTCCCGAGCTGCCCCGGTCCGTTCTCCCGTTCCCCCCTTTCGCCCGCCGGCGCATACGCGTGTTCCGGTTGTCAATTCGATCATAAGCCGGACGTTCGCCGTTCAAAAGTTGCAATTCTACACAGATCGTGTTAATTTCTATGCAAGATATTGGAAGACGCGCCACATGCTCAAATAAAGACCGGTCGGTATGGCCTTTCAACGCGGCTACGGAAGCGTTGTTCACGATTACGCCGCCTTGTTTTTCATTTGTCGTACGGCGTATTTGGAGATCAGGAAGGTGCCTTTGACGTTCACTGTAGAAAACGACGTTAAAATCCCCAATAGCTTTAAAGATTGATCCAGACATAGCATACACCCATTCTTTTTCATCGTTCGGATCAGCTAGAATCTCAAATCGTGTAATTCCAAATTCGAAGATTTTGTCATGAAAATGAACAACGATTCTATAATTATTTGTTTCTCCGTCTTCAACAACGGATTGTAATGCTCCCCGATGTCAAGACACGTTTTATTGAGAAATAATTTATGTCCTCCTTCCTGTGATTAGGATGCGATTTGCTCGACTTCGTGGACGTAAAATTGTACGGGCCTAGCCTTACAGGGAGCACTGTCCCGCTGAATAGTACTTATCTTACAAAACAAATTAGTTATTAATTAGTTATACTTCTATGTTTATGGAGGGCGAATTCTCATGAAAAAATTACTTTTTGTTTGCAGTGTGGCATCGACAACCTTACTATCGGGATGTCTCGCTGATCATCAAGACGAGATCAATGCCCTCCGTAAACAAATTTTGGAGCAAGAGAGAGCTATTGATTCGTTACAGGCGCAGTTGGAGAAAGAAGTGAAAAAATCAAAAGCGTTGGAAGAAAGGTTCGGTCCATGGAAGGAGTGGATCCCAATACGTATCGATCAAAACAGTATCGCGATTTCAGCCGCATCAAATCTTATTTTTGGGAATGAGTTCTCCTTGACGGGGACTCCGTCGGAGCATGCCCATGTTCTTGCCAATCATCTCGCACTATCCACCTATAAAGAAATCGAGAACCCCGAAACAGATAATACGATATCACTATTAAAGGAAGGACATTATAGAAATATTTATCTTCCATCCGATCCGTACTTGTTGTTTCTATTTCCAGAACCATTCCCTATCCGCATACATACTGTTGCTCAACCTGCACCGAAAGAACTGGAACCTCTGGAGATCTTGCTGATTATAAAAAATAAAAGACCTTATCTTTACTTTAAGGAACCAGATGAGACGTATTCGGGATATGCCTTGAAGGATTATTCTCAATATAATTTCGATCTCTTGTTTGTCGCCCCACTGGATTACTATGCAAACAAACTATATTTTTTTAATAACAATTAACCGTTGTCCAAGAAAAAAGCCGGGGTTCCCCCCGGCCATACCGCAAAGTATCGCATGCCGCTCTGTTTACGGAAGCACATTGCCTGCTGCGCGGTAGATGTCGTACCATTCCTGACGCGTCAGAACCACTTCGCTCGCCTTGCAGCAATCTTTCAGGCGCTCGATATTCATCGTACCGGTGACCGGCTGCATGCGGGCCGGATGACGCAAAATCCGATAGCGTCCCGTCAAGTGGTGTAAAATCGATTTCTACTTTGTGACTCATATTTATTTCTGCAAGAGCATAGCAGACGTTAAAAGGGCTTGTTCTCCTTGAACCACTTTGGCCATGGACTCTTTGC
>NZ_VCQZ01000039.1 GCF_005938195.1 Paenibacillus thermoaerophilus | reverse complement strand
CTTTCGATTTCCTGTAGGATGGCGAATTTCTCCGACGCACTATATTGTTTATTAGGCATGAAAAAAACTCCCTTTACAGCAGCAGGTTTTATTATTTCACCTGTCTACCTTAAGGGGAGCATATCAGATCGGGGGCGGCCGTTTTTGCGTTTGCTTGTCCGGTGTCGGAATTTTTCAAACAGTTGAATTGTTTTTGTCGGCGCAAGAAAAACTTGCGTGTTTCGCTCTCCTCTTATAGAATGATAATGAATTTCAATATCAACCAGATTGGGAGAGGTCCACACATGTCAACCATTAAATGGACGCGCACGCTCGCCATGATTTTGATCCTGTCGATCGCGGGGCTGTTGTCCGCTTGCGGAGCCGGTTCCGATACGAAGGAAGAAGCGGGCGGCGACGAAACAATCGTATATGCGGCAGACAACGGAGATGTCCGGATTCCGAAAAATCCGAAGCGCGTCGTTGTTGTCGCGGACAGCTACGCCGGATATTTCCTGGCGCTTGGCATCAAGCCGGTCGGACTGACGGACAACGCGTTGAGCAACGTTTATTTCAAGGGGAAAACCGACGGAATCTCCAGCATCGGAAACGGCCAGTCCGCAGAGAAGATCGTCGAGCTGCAGCCGGATCTGATCGTCGCGTTCGCCGGCGCGGAAGGAATTGACAAGCTGGAAAAAATCGCGCCCACCGTCGCCATTCAGTACGGCAAGTACGATTACCGCCAGCAACTGAGGGAAATCGGCAAAATGACGGGCCGGGAAGACAAAGCCGAGGCCTGGATCTCGAACTGGGACAAAAAAATCGCCGAAGCCAAACCGAAAGTTCAAGCGGCCGTCGGGGACAAAACCGTCTCCATCCTGCAACCGTATGCGAAAGGCATCTACGCATTCGGTCACAACTTCGGACGCGGCGGCGAGATCATTTACGGCGAATTCAAGCTGAAAGCGCCCGCGCTTACGCAGAAGGAAGCGATCGACAGCGGCACGGGCTGGGCGAGTCTGTCGCTGGAGCTGCTGCCCGAGTACGCGGGGGATTATATTTTCACGAGCGCATGGGGCGGAGACGACTCCGATCCTCGGGTCGTATACGACAGCAGCATCTGGAAAGGGCTCCCCGCCGTGAAAAAGCAGAAGGTGTTTATGATCGACGCAAAGTCGTCCTTCTTTAACGATCCGGTTTCTCTGGAAGCGCAATTCGACTTTATCGTGGACAGCCTGACGAAGCCGTAAACGATACAAACCTTGACATCTCGCACCGTAAAGGGTGGTATTCATGGCCTCTCATACGAAGGCTGAAGCGGAGGAGCGAACGTCTCCGCCCCGATTGCGCACCCGGCCTCTGGCGGCATCGGCTGTGCTGATCGGGGGGCTGGTCGCGGTCGCGCTGGGACTTGCGATATCGATCTCGGTCGGAGCGGCGGACATCAAGCTTGGTACGGTCTGGGAGGCCGTCTTCCGATTCAATCCCGAGCTGACGCAGCATCAGGTCATTCAAGAGCTGCGGCTTCCGCGGGCGTTGGCGGGAGCGATGGTGGGCGCATGCTTCGCCGTGGCCGGCGCGATCATGCAGGGTATGACCCGCAACCCGCTGGCGGACTCCGGGTTGCTCGGCCTGAACGCGGGGGCGGGGTTCGTGCTGGCGATCTGCTTCGCTTTTTTCCCGGGGGTGTCGTATCTGAATCTGATTCTGTACGCCTTTATCGGAGCGGCGCTTGGCGCGGGCATCGTCTACGGGATCGGTTCGCTGTCGCCCAACGGCTTGACGCCGATCCGGCTCATGCTTGCGGGTTCGGCTGTCAGCGCCCTGCTCGTGGCGCTCAGCGAGGGGATCGCTCTGTACTTCCGCATCGGACAAGATCTGGCGTTCTGGTATGCGGGAGGCGTAGCCGGCACGAAGTGGATTCAACTGAAGCTGATGTTTCCCTGGGTAGCCGCCGCGTTGATCTGCGCGATGCTGCTGTCCCGTTCCATTACGCTGCTCAGCATGGGCGAAGAAGTGGCGGCGAGTCTCGGACAGCGGACGGGACTGGTGAAGCTGGCTGCGATCGTCATCGTCATCGTGCTGGCCGGAGCCGCCGTGTCGGCCGTCGGGGCGGTGGGCTTCGTCGGACTCGTCGTCCCCCATGTGGCGCGGTTTCTGGTCGGAGTCGACTACCGCTGGATCATTCCGTGCTCGGCGGTGCTCGGCAGTCTGCTGATGATCGTGGCGGATATCGCGGCGCGGATGATCAACCCTCCGTTCGAGACGCCGGTGGGCGCACTCATCGCCTTGATCGGAGTTCCGTTCCTGCTCTACCTGGCGCGCAAAGAGAGGAGGGAGCTGTAAATGGAAGCTCGAACCTCCCGCGAGGCCAAACGCAAATCGGCCCGGTCGGCCGCCGTTCTTGCCGCGATGGGACTGTTCATCGTGGCGATGTTCGTGATCAGCATGAACACGGGTTATACCCGGCTGGCGCCTCTGGATGTGCTCAAGACGATTCTCGGCATGGGAACCGCCAAACAAGAGTTGATCCTGCTTCAATTCCGGCTTCCCCGCATCGTGATCTCCATACTGGTCGGGGCGGGACTGGCCGTATCCGGATGCGTGCTGCAAGGACTGACGCGAAACGCGTTGGCCGATCCGGGAATTCTCGGCATCAATTCGGGAGCGGGCTTGATGGTGATCTTGTTCGTTTCCTTCTTCCCGACGAACGCCGACGCGCCCGTCTATCTGCTGCCGGTTCTGGCGTTCGCCGGTGCGGGCCTCGCGGCGGCGCTGATCTATGTGCTGGCCTTCAAGCGGCATGAAGGCTTGTCGCCGACGCGCTTGATTTTGACGGGCGTCGCCGTTGCCGCCGGCATCAACGCGGCGATGATCGTTCTGACGCTCGCTCTGGACCCGCAGCGTTATCAATTTGTGGCGCAATGGCTGGCCGGCAGCATCTGGGGCTCGAACTGGAGCTTCGTGTCGGCCTTGTTCCCCTGGCTGCTGGTGCTGCTGCCCTTCGTGATATGGAAGGCCGGGGTGCTGAACGTGTTGAATCTGAGCGAGCATACGGCGGCCGGACTCGGCGCTCCCATCGAGCGGGAACGATTGATGCTGCTCGGCGCCTCGGTCGGACTGGCCGGCTCCTGCGTCGCCGTCAGCGGCGGCATCGGCTTCGTCGGTCTGATCGCGCCGCATCTGGCCCGACAACTCGTCGGCCCGCGGCACCAGATTTTGTTGCCGGCTTCCGCCTTGGCCGGAGCGCTGTTGATGATCACGGCGGATACGCTGGCCCGCTTGATCATGCAGCCCAGCGAGATTCCCACGGGAATCGTCGTGGCCGTAATCGGCGCGCCTTATTTTCTTTATCTGCTGGCCAAAGCCCGGTCGTAATCGGAGAAAGCTTAATCGGCGAACCGTCAGGTTCCCGGTTAAGCTTTTTTTGGTTCGGATCGGGCGCAAGCGCTTTGCGGAGCATGCTCCTTTCGGCGATGCGTCGATTATTCGAGGAATATTCCCGCTTGTTTTCGGGAATCAGATAGTTGTAATGCCAAGAATACAGGAGGGATGCGCAATGGCGCTCATACCTTATGAGCCGTTTCGACATTTGGAGAATGTGAGAAGGGAGCTGGACCGGTTTTGGTCCAACGATTTCTCCCCGTTTGACGCCGGATTTGCCAAAGGGTTCGGGCATATCCACACGGATGTGTACGAGACGGAAAACGAAGTGGTGGCCACCTGCGACATACCGGGGCTGGAGAAAAAAGAAGACGTCCATATCGAAGTTGACCGCAATAGGTTGACGGTCAGCGGAACCGTCAATCGGGTCAACGAGGTGAAGGAGGAGCACATGCACCGGCAGGAACGCTTCGTCGGGCGGTTTCACCGGTCCATCTCGCTGCCTGCGGACGTATCATCCGAAGGCGTGACGGCCAGTTACAGAAACGGCGTGCTTGAGGTGCGCATGCCGAAGCTGAAGGGCGACTCGAAGAAACGGATCGACGTTCAATTTCATTAAGCGAAAAACGGCGGATAACGGAATCGGGCGGGAATAAGCCCGGATTCCGTTTTTATTTATACGCTGCGACCGGCGTGAACAAAAGAGCCTTCGGCAATCGATGCCGGAGGCTCTTCGGCGGTTGAACGCGGCAATCTACGGGGACGAACTCATCCGGGTCGAGATTTCCTCCGGCAAGCGTTCGGTTATACCCGGGACTTCCCGCGGCTTGTATTCGATCAGATCGGAGGAATAGACGGCGACCTGCATCCGGCCTCCGCCGGCGAACGCCCGGATCAGGACCGCCTGGTTGTAGGCGTTCTGGAAGGCGAAATCCGGCCCGCCCCAGCTCACGGTCGCGTCCCGGCCCGGCAGCACGTAAGAGACGTTTCGGCTGTGCGAATAACGCTGGACGATCTTCAGTCCGGCTCTGTCGGCGGCGTTAAACAGGGTGGACGATACCTGGCAGATCCCTCCGCCTATTCCTTCCGACAGTTCTCCTCTGACGATGATCGGGGCGGCCACATATCCTTTCTCCGCCGTCCGCTGGCCGACGGTACGGTTAAACGAGAAGATCTCCCCCGGAAAGACGACCTGGCTGTCGATGGCTTTGGCGGCCAAGGCAATGTTATGGGAGCGGTTCGCGTTGCCGGAATTGTAATAAGTCACATAATATCCGATTTGTTTGACGCGCAAGTGGGCCAACAATTCGCTGTCCACTTTAGCGTACAACGTAAAACGCGGAACGCGGATCGTCGAGCTCCCGCTTCCGAAGTAATAAGCGAAAAACTGCTCGGCGAACAGCCTGCGGTTTAATTTGAATCCCGGCCGTTCGGGGACGATCCGGCCGTGCCCGTCGATTTTGGCGTTTTCGGGAGCTTCATATACGCGCCGGTCCAAAATGTGAAGCAGTTTATCGAATTTGTCCATGTCGATCAGGTCCGCGCCGGGGATGGCATAGTCCTCGCGTTGAACGTCCGCGACGATCTGTTCCCCATGTTCGATCAACAGGTTGTCCGGCATGCCGGCTGGCTGCATCATCAAGAGAGCTCCGGCGATTCTGATCCAAATCAACATGGACGCACCTCGCGTTTCCCGGATCTCATTCGCTTAGTATAAGATGTCCAACCTGCCGAAGAACATGAAAGACGCCCTCCCGACTTCCCGTTGGAAATCGAAAGGGCGTGTCTTAATCGTCCGGCGTCCGGTCCAAATACAGTCTGGTAACCCTGGTGTACTCGCCCTTGGCCAATTCCTCGTCGGTCGGCTCGGCCTCCAGGCTGTTATGCGTATCCATGCCGGGCGCGACGGTCGGCTCGCGCTTCGGACGCCGTTCCTGTTGATCCGTCAACGTTCCCATCGCTCCTTCCCGGAAGACTCATTCTTCCCGCAGACTGTCCAGCGGCACGTCCATTTCATTCTCCGGCTGGGCCAGCAGGTAGATGCGGGCGGTTTCGTTCCGCTCGTCGACATGCTGGATGTAGATCGGCATGCCTTGATACTTCACGTTCGCCATGACGGGCGAATTGGCAATTTCGATAGCTCGCTGTTTGTACATGGGCGCAGGGCACCTCCTGATCGTTGTTGCGCGGGGACGTCCCTTTCAGGCCGTAACACCCGCTCGTCACGCGTATAGGGTGCGCCGGTCGGGCGGGGGTTATCCGCCGCGAGGCTGTTTTCGGCGGTCCGGGTTGCGTTTGATTGCGCGGAATGCGACAACAGGATAGGCAGTAACATCTCTTAACAAAACGGAGGAGTTTAGGACATGCCGGTTCATGTCTATCTGAACTTTAATGGAAATTGCCGGGAGGCGGTCGAGTTTTACGCCAAGTGTTCGGAACGGAAAAGCCGAAACTGATGATCTTCGGTGAAGCGCCCCCCAACCCGGAATATCCTCTCCCGGAGGAAGCGAAAAACCTCATCATGCACACGCGGCTCAATATTGGCGGAAGCAACGTCATGTTCTCGGACGTTTTCCCCGGCATGCCTTTTAACGCAGGCAACAACATCAGCCTTGCTTTTGTCAGCGAAAGCGAGGAAGAAGTCCGCTCTGTTTTCCAGAAGCTCAAGGAAGGCGGAACCGTGCAGGTTGATCTTCAAGAAACGTTCTGGAGCAAACTTTACGGCAGCCTGACGGATAAATTCGGGATCAATTGGCAAATCAACCTGTGGCTTGGGGATTGATCGCAGACGACAAACTGACAACAGTTTGGTGCGTCATTTTTCATTTAGCGCGTATGTGTCTTGACTATTGAAAGAGGAACAACTGGGTGTATACCTAAAATTTAAATAAACAGGAACATCAAGCGAAAAAGGACGGCCATAAAGCCATCCTTTTTCGCGTTTATCAATGACTTCTTATCGGTAAGCCCTTTCATAATGCGGCTGCGAAAGCCTTCGAATCAGCCTGCCAGTTTATCGTTTTTCACGAGAAGCATTTCGTTTTTTTTGTGCAATCCCTTTTTGTAGTATACCGCAATCAGGAACACAAACCAGATCGGGCCGACCACCAGGGCGATCCGGGTATCCGGCGAATAAGCCATCAAGCCGATAACAAGGGCCAGGAACGCCAAAGACAGATAGGAGCTGTAAGGCGCCCACGGCATTTTGTAAGCAAGCTGGCTGCGCTCGGATTCGGACAAGGTTTTGCGGAACCGCAACTGCGAAAGCAGGATGACCGCCCAGGTCCAGACGGCGCCGAACGTGGCGATGCTGGTTACCCAGGTGAATACTTTTTCCGGTACGAGATAGTTCAGTACGACACCCACGAGCAGCGCCGCCGCGGAGACGAGGATGGCGGTTCCGGGCACGCCGTTTTTGGTCAACTGATTGAATTTCGGAGAAGCTTCTCCTTGTTGGGCCAGATTGAACAGCATGCGGCCGGTGCTGAATATCCCGCTGTTGCAGGAGGACAAGGCCGCCGTCAGCACGACAAAGTTAATGATGCCCGCCGCATACGGAATGCCGAATTGATCGAAGGTCATAACGAACGGGCTGCCTTTTTGTCCGATTTCGTTCCAAGGATAAATGGACATGATCACGAACAGAGCGCCGACGTAGAAAATGAGAATTCTCCAGAAAACGCTGTCAATTGCGCGGGAAAGCGACTTTTTGGGGTTTTGCACCTCGCCTGCGGTAACCCCGATCATTTCAATCCCCAGATAAGCGAACATCACCATCTGCAGGGACAAGAACACGCCCTTCAAGCCGTTAGGGAAAAATCCGCCGTTATCCCACAAATTATGGATGCCTACGGGAATGCCGCCGTTGCCGAGACCGAAGACGATCATGCCGGCTCCAAGGATGATCATGGAGATGATGGCGACAATTTTAATCAGCGCAAACCAGAATTCCAGCTCGCCGTAGGCTTTGACGGCAATCAGGTTGACGGAGCTCATAATGACCAGAGCGGCCAACGCCCAGATCCAACGCGGCACGTCCGGGAACCAGAACTCCATATATACGGCGACGGCCGTAATTTCCGCCATGCAGGTGATAACCCACAGAAACCAATAGTTCCAGCCGGTCAAATATCCGAACAGAGGTCCCATGTAGTTGCGGGCGTATCGGCTGAAGGAGCCGGCGACCGGGTTTTGAATGGCCATTTCCCCAAGCGCGCGCATAATGAAGAAGATGGCGAGGCCGCCGAGGGCGTAGGCCAGCAGAATGCCGGGGCCGGCCAATTTGATGGCGGACGCGGAGCCGAGGAACAATCCGACCCCGATCGCCGCCCCCAGGGACATCAACGTGATGTGCCGTTGCTGAAGCCCCCGGTTCAACTCGGTTGTGTTTTGACGATTGCTCATGCTGAAACCCCTTTCAACATTTTTGGAAGCGCTGTCATTCCAGGTGAAATATGCCGAAGATTAACGGGTTCGTCCATTCGTTTCTGTCGGCCTCCTTATCGTACTGCAAAATGAAATCTTCGGATTTGTTTCATAGTGAGAAATTTTACGAGCTCTTTTGTGGTATTCTACAAATGCCAACTTGCGGTTGGGGCGATGTGCCTGCTTTTGGCAAAAATTGATGCAGGAGAGTTGAGGATGAACCTGGACACCAATCCGTTTGATCGAGGATTCGATAATCTGGATATGCTGGCCGATGCCATCTATAACGAGCTTCGTTGTCCGGTAACGATTGAGGACGCCAGTCATCGGCTGCTGGCATACAGCTCTCATGAACAGATGACGGACCCCGCCCGGATCTCGACCATCATGGGACGCAAGGTTCCGGAAAAAGTGATCAGCGCGTTGTGGAGAGACGGAGTGATGAAGCGTCTGCTGCAGAGCGATATCCCTATCCGCATCTCCGCGATGCAGGACATCGGGCTGGGGGACCGGGTGGCGGTCGCCATCCGCAAAAATCAAGAGGTGCTGGGTTTTATCTGGGTGCTGGAAGAGAACGAGCCTCTCGGCGAACGGGAACTGCACCAGCTCAAGCGGGCGGCCGAAGCCGCCAAATCGCAATTGAACCAGCTTCAGATGAAATCGCGCAAGGAGGAGAAGAGCTATCACGACTTTTTCTGGCAGCTTCTGACCGGTCATCTGCAATCCGACGACATGATACGGGAAAGGGCGAAGCAGTTGGATTTGCAATTGCCGGAACGGTATCACGTGACGGTGTTCCAGTTCGATGCGCCCATCTCCGAGAAGCTTCACCAGCAAATTCGATATACGCTGGAGACGACACCGTTCGTCCGGGTCGTTCTGCATGCGGTGACCGATTCCCAATTGATCCTGTTGGCGGCGGCTTCCCACGCCGTGAGCGACGAGGAGGAACAGAGAGAGCCGCTTCATCGCATGCTCCGCCAAATGAAGCAGCGTTTCGGAATTTCCCCCGTGCAAAGCTGCAGCGGGATGATTTACGACGACTATGCTATGGTCGAGCGCAGTTTCCAGGAAGCCTCGACGCTCCTGCAGATCAAGCGGCGGTTCCCCGAGGAGACGCAATCGGTGTTTTACTACCCCGATTCGGGTTATTACCGTTATCTTCCATATATCTTGCGGGAAAAGCAAATGCACCGGTTCGAGAATCCGGTCTTGCGCAAAATACGGAAATACGACGGCGAACACCACACCCGTCTGCTGCAGACGCTGGAAGTGTACTTGAACAGCGACAGCAATATCAAGGTCGCGGCGGATTTGCTGCATGTGCATATCAACACGCTCACCTACCGATTGAAGCGTATCGCCGAGATCGGGGGCATCGACCTGAACAGCATGGATCAGAAGGTCACGCTTTATCTGGATTTAAAGTCGGAAAAAATGGAGGAATAATAATAAAACGTACCGCTTCGGAATGAGGCGTTTGTGAATTTTCACAAAGACCCGGACATATTTTCTCGATTCGGAACAACGAAATAAAGCGCTTTCTCCCTTATACTTGCGGTAGACCGCTATCAAAGGGGAGATAAACGCATGAGAATCGGGATTCCGAAGGAGATTAAAAACAACGAGAACCGGGTGGCGATCACCCCGGCGGGTGTCGACGCTTTCGTCAAAACCGGCCATCAGGTGATGATCGAAACAAATGCCGGTTTGGGAAGCGGTTTCACCGACGAGGACTACGCCGCGGCTGGCGCGACGATTCTGCAGAAAGCGGCCGACGTCTGGGCCAACGCCGATATGATCATGAAGGTAAAAGAGCCGCTGTCGTCCGAATACGGTTATTTCCGCGACGGACTGATTCTGTTCACGTACCTGCACCTGGCGGCGGAGCCGGAATTGACCCGGGCGCTGATGGAAAAAGGCGTTACCGCTATCGCTTATGAAACGGTCGAAGTGAACCGCACGCTGCCGCTGCTTACGCCGATGAGCGAAGTGGCCGGCCGGATGGCGACGCAAATCGGGGCGCAATTCTTGGAAAAGCCTTACGGAGGCAAAGGCATTCTGCTTGGGGGCGTACCCGGCGTGAAGCGCGGTAAAGTGACGGTAATCGGCGGCGGCATCGTCGGCACCAACGCGGCGAAAATCGCTGTCGGACTCGGCGCGCAAGTGACGATCATCGATCTGAATCCGGATCGTCTGCGCCAGTTGGACGATATTTTCGGCAGCGACATTCAAACGATGATGTCCAGCCCGTTTGCGATCGCCGAGGCGGTGGCGGAATCCGATCTGGTTGTGGGCGCGGTGCTCATTCCGGGAGCAAAAGCGCCGAAGCTGGTGACGGAGAGCATGATCCGCTCCATGAAGCCGGGTTCGGTCGTTGTGGATGTGGCGATCGACCAAGGCGGAATCATTGAAACCGTCGACCGCATTACGACCCACGACGACCCGACGTTCGTCAAACACGGTGTCGTGCACTACGCCGTCGCAAATATGCCGGGCGCCGTACCGAGAACGTCGACGATCGCACTGACCAATGTCACCTTGCCGTATGCCCTGCAGATCGCCAACAAAGGCGCAATTCGCGCGGTGCAGGAGAACAAGGCGCTGCTTCAAGGGGTCAACGTCGCGGCGGGCAGCGTTACGTACAAAGCGGTGGCCGACAGCCTCGGTCACGAGTATGTCCCGGTCGAGAAAGCGTTGGAAAAGCTTCCGTCTGTCCTGTAATCGATGCCAAAATCCCTCCGGGTTCATCTTGGAGGGGTTTTGCAACTCGCCGTGTCGGACAGCCACGCGGCCAGAACGGAGGCGTATCCATCATGTTCAGTTACAGGCAGACTTGGGCCGAAGTTTCGCTCGACGCCATCGCGCATAATGTAAAAGCGATCAAGGCGGGATTGCGGCCTTCTACACGCTTTATGGCGGTGGTCAAGGCGGACGGTTACGGTCACGGCGCGGTTCAGATCGCCAAGGCGGCGCTTGAAGCCGGGGCCGACTGGCTGGGCGTGGCTCTGCTGGACGAGGCTTTGCAACTGAGGGCGGCAGGTATCGATTGCCCCATCCTTGTGCTGGGATACATGCCTCCCGCATCCGTCGAAGCGGCTGTGAAGCACCGCATCGCCATCACCGTGTTCGCCAGAGACGATCTCGACACCGTCATCGAGAGCGCGGCACGCCTTCGGCAGCAGGCCGACGTGCATTTGAAAGCGGATACGGGCATGACGCGGCTCGGGGTGACCGACCGCGACGAGGCCCTCGACTTGGCGCGAACGGCGGCAAGCTCGCCGTGGGTCAGGCTGGAAGGCATCTTCACGCATTTTGCAAGCGCTGACAGTCCGGACGAGACGTACACCCGCGGCCAGTTCCGAACGTTTCTCGCCATGATCGAACACTTGGAACGGAACGGAATCCGGGTCCCGGTCAAGCATTGCTGCAACAGCGCCGCGACATTGCGTTTTCCCGAGATGCATCTGGGTATGGTCCGGGTCGGCATCAGCCTGTACGGTTTGTCCCCGTATTCCGGCCCTGTGCCGGTAATGCCCGAGCTGTTGCCGGCGATGCGGTGGAAAACCAGAGTTGCGTCATTGAAGCAAGTGCCCGCCGGACAGCCGATCGGCTACGGCTGCACGTATCGGCCGGAACGGCCAAGCCTGATCGCGACCGTTCCGGTCGGTTATGCCGACGGTCTGTCCCGGCGATTGTCCAACCGGGGCGGCGTCTGGATCGGGGGACGCCATGCGCCGATCGTCGGAAGGGTATGTATGGACCAGACGATGGTGGATGTCAGCGCCGTCCCCGGCGTTCGGACAGGGGATGAAGCGATCCTGTTCGGTTGCGGCGAAGACGGCTGTCTGCCGGTCGAAGAGATGGCGTCCCTGCTCGATACCATCCATTACGAGCTCGTCTGTACGGTTGGCAAGCGGGTTCCCCGCGTATACATGCGGGGATCGACGGTCGTCGAAACCGTCAACCATGTGCTCGCGCATGCGGATCGGATTCCCGAGGAATTCCGGCTATTCCGCTGAATCATCCGGCTATTTAAACTACACACCATAGGAGGTCATCATGAACCAGCAGGTGGCGATCAGCGGCACGGGCAGAATCGGCCGACTGTTGATCAGAAAAGCGTTCACGACCGGCATTCCGGGGGCGCAAGTGAAGGTGATCAATTCGACAAGCCCGATCGGGACGGTGGCACATTTGCTGAAGTACGATACGGTGCACGGCAAATGGGACGCCGACATTCGCGCCGAAGAGGAGAAGCTGGTCATCAACGGGCAGGAGGTTGCTTTTGTTTCGGAGCGTGATCCGGCGCTGCTGCCATGGGACCGGCACGGGATTGACATCGCGATCGACGCCACCGGCAAGTTTAACGACCGGGCGGGAGCGGAGAAGCATTTGGCCGCGGGGGCGAAGCGCGTAGTCGTGACGGCGCCCGGCAAAGATCTGGATTTGACGGTGGTAATGGGCGTCAACGAAGCGAGCTACGATCCGGACAAGCATACGCTGTTGTCCACGGCATCGTGCACGACGAACTGTCTGGCCCCGGTGCTGCATATTCTCGACCGCGCGTTCGGCGTCGAATCCGGCTGGATGACGACGGTTCACGCCTATACGAACGATCAGAACCATCTCGATAATCCGCACAAGGATTTGCGGCGCGCGCGGGCCTGCACGCAATCAATCGTTCCGACTTCCACCGGGGTCGGCAAAGCGCTCTCCGGGGTGCTGCCGCATCTGGCCCCCGTCATTCGGGGGTTGTCGCTGCGCGTGCCGACGCAGGATGTCTCGCTTGTCGATTTGACGGCCGAGGTGCGCCGTCCGGTAACCCCAGAAGACGTGCGGCAAGCGTTCCGGACAGCAGCGCAAGGGGATCTCGCGCCTTATGTCGAGTACAACGAACTGCCGCTTGTGTCGTCGGACTACATCGGCAATGACAAGTCGGCGGTGATCGACGGACTTTCACTGATGGCTTCGGGAAGGCAATTGAAGGTGTTGGCATGGTATGACAACGAATGGGCGTACGCCTGCCGGGTGCTTGATTTCGTCGCGCATGTCGCCGGACAACAAGCGGAAAGGGTGAGCGAACGATGGAGCAAAGCATGGGCATGATAAAAGGAGCGGAACGGCCGCCGCTGCATCTCGGCACGCTCGTCTGCCGCCACTGCGGAGAAATTATCGATACGCTGCCGACGAACGGGGTCAAGCTGTTTTACGGAGAATGCGGGAGCGAACTTTGCCGCAACCCGAAAGGAGACAAAACGGATGATGGGAACTAAATGGGTGTTTCAATTTCGGGAAGGCAGCGCTTCCATGAAGGAACTGCTCGGCGGCAAGGGCGCCAATCTGGCGGAGATGACGAAGGTCGGCTTGCCCGTGCCGCCGGGCTTCACCGTTACGACGGAGGCATGCCGCGTTTTTTACGCCGGCGGCGGCGTGCTGCCGGAAGGCCTGCTGAAGCAGGTCTTCGCGGCGATGCAGCAGCTCGAATTGCAAAAAGGCCAAATCTTCGGCGACCGGAAGCAGCCTCTGCTCGTCTCCGTCCGTTCCGGCTCGGTGACTTCGATGCCGGGCATGATGGATACGATTCTGAACCTCGGTCTGAACGACGACACGGTGCAAGGTTTGGCGGAGGTCACGAACAACCCGCGTTTCGCTTACGACTGCTACCGCCGGCTGATTCAGATGTACGGCAACGTTGTGCTCGGAATCGACTCGTATTGGTTCGAGCAGCAATTGCAACGCATGAAAGAGGCGAATGGCTTCGCCGAAGAACGGGAAGTGACGGTCGAAGGCTGGAAAAGCTTGATTGAACAATACAAGAAGCTGACCGAGAAGCACGCGGGCGTTCCGTTCCCGCAAAATGTGTACGAGCAATTGGAAAAAGCGATCGAAGCGGTGTTTTTGTCTTGGAACAACCAGCGCGCCATTTTCTACCGGAAGGTGCACCATATCCCGGACGATCAGGGCACGGCCGTCAACATCCAGACGATGGTGTTCGGCAACATGGGGGACGATTGCGGCACGGGCGTCCTGTTTACGCGCAATCCGTCCACGGGCGACAAGGCGCTGTTCGGCGAATTTTTGTCGAATGCGCAAGGGGAAGACATCGTGGCGGGCATCCGCACGCCGCTGCCGATCGGGCAGCTTGAGCGGGAACTGCCGTCCGTATTCGCGCAGCTCGCGCAGACGGCGGAGCTGCTGGAGCGCCACTACAAAGATATGCAGGATATCGAGTTCACCGTGGAAAAACAGAAGTTGTATATCCTGCAAACCCGCAACGGCAAACGGACGGCGCAAGCGGCGGTGAAAATCGCGGTGCAGCTCGTGCGGGAGGGCATTCTCACGAAAGAAGAAGCGCTTCAGCGCATCGAAGTGTCGCATTTGGACCAATTGCTGCACCGTGCGATCGATTCCTCGGCCGAGATGGACGTATTGGCCGTCGGATTGCCGGCATCGCCGGGAGCGGCGACCGGACAGGCCGTGTTCGACGCCGATACGGCGGAGCAGTGGGCGAAGGGGGGCAAACGCGTCATCCTGGTGCGTTCGGAGACGACCCCGGAAGACATTCACGGCGTGCTGGCGGCCGAAGGCGTGCTGACGAGCCGGGGCGGCATGACGAGTCACGCCGCTGTCGTGGCGCGCGGCATGGGCAAGCCGTGCGTGTGCGGCTGCGAGTCGGTCCGCATCGACGGCAGCGCGTTTACGGTCGGGGAACGCACCGTCCGCGAGGGCGATTGGATCTCGATCGACGGCGCGACCGGACGCGTCATTCACGGCAGCATCACCTTGAAAGAGGCGGAGATTACTCCCGAACTGGCACAACTGCTCGACTGGGCGGACGAGGTGCGGGAGCTGCGCGTCCTGACGAACGCGGACAACCCGGAAGACGCGCGGAGAGCGCGCGAATTCGGCGCGCAAGGCATCGGCTTATGCCGGACCGAGCATATGTTCTTTGGCTCGGACCGTCTGCCGGTCGTGCAAAGCATGATTATGGCCGAGACAGCCGAGGAGCGCGCGAAGGCGCTTGCCGAGCTGCTGCCGATGCAGCAGGAAGACTTCGAAGGCATGTTCCGCGCCATGGACGGCTTGCCGGTGACGATCCGGCTGCTCGACCCGCCGCTGCACGAGTTTTTGCCCAATCTGGAGGAACTGCTGCAGCGCAGCATCCGCTTGTCGGTGCTCGAAGAGTTGGGAGCTGCCGCAGACGCGGAAGATTCGGCGTTAGCGGGGGCCTCCGAGAAAGAGCAGCTGGAGCAATGGATTCGCAAAGTCCGTGCGCTGCATGAAGCGAATCCGATGCTCGGCCAGCGCGGCTGCAGGCTCGGCATCGTGTTCCCGGAAATTTACGAGATGCAAGTGGAGGCTATTTTCCGCGCGGCGGCGGTGTGCCTGTCGGAAGGCGTACGCGTCGTGCCGGAGATTATGATCCCGCTTGTCGGCCATGTGAACGAGCTGCGTCTGATGCGGCAACTGATCGACCGCGTGGTGGAGCGAATCCTGGGCGAAGCGGGAAGCGGGCTCGCGTACAAGGTCGGCACGATGATCGAGGTGCCGCGCGCTGCGCTGACCGCCCGCCAGATCGCGGAGCAGGCCGACTTCTTCTCCTTCGGCACCAACGATTTGACGCAGATGACATTCGGCTATAGCCGCGACGATGCGGAAGGCAAGTTCCTGACTCATTATGTCGAGCATAAGCTGCTGCCGCACAACCCGTTCCAGGTGCTCGATACGGAAGGGGTAGGCCAACTGATCGCATGGGCGACAGAGAAAGGCCGGGCGGTTAAGCCGCATCTGAAGGCGGGTGTCTGCGGCGAACACGGCGGCGACAAACAGTCGATCTTCTTCTGCCACGAGATCGGTCTCGACTATGTAAGCTGTTCCCCGTACCGGGTGCCCCAGGCGCGCATCGCCGCGGCTCAGGCCCGGATTGCGCTCGGCGGCCGGGCGCGGGGATAACGGAGAAGGCTTGTCCGGATCGGGGATGCGACCGACATAAATATAAAGAAGGGGCTGTTCCCGCGGTGATATGCTCCCCTTAAGGTAGACAGGTGAAATAATAAAACCTGCTGCTGTAAAGGGAGCTTTTTTTATGCCTAATACACTTGTGTGAAATCGCCGGGATTCCACGGTCAAGCTATTACAGTACTTTTGAGGAACTCAAAAAAGACATGGATCCTACATTTACTTTTACAATAACGAGCGATTGCAGGCAAAACTAAACGGCCTCAGTCCTATGGAATTCAGGACCAAGGCCGCTTAACCGATTTTTATTTTTTTTAGGGTCTACTTGACGGGGTGCAGTTCAGATCATTTTTTTGGCCGCGGAATAAATCATCAGGACAACCCCGATTAGGCTCAGAATGTTTTTAGAACGGCTCCTAGACTGTCAAGAGCATCGTGAACGAATACATCTGGGAGAGGCAGAGGAGAGATTAAGAAAATAAACCCTATCAAGAACATAATCGCCAGTATAACGATTCTTTCCAAAACACGCACTCTCCTTTGGCTGGATTTTTTCTACAACTATTTTGCGCCAAATATTCGATATGTTAGAATGTACTGGACGCCCGTAAGGGATGCCAAAGGATGCTTCGAACGAAGACGCTTCGTTGCATTTTTTTGTCCGTTTAAATGCGAAATTACATTTCCTTGGACGAATCTACGTGCGCCGGGCAGTCGGCAGCGAAGCGGGAGTGTACAATTGCATTACAGGGAAACATTTCGGCATCTGCTCCGACTCTTGAAGTGTATATCTGCATTTGAGACCGCGCTGACGCACAGCGCTGATCCAGCATTCGCACACCGCGCCGATCCTGTAGCTGGGATCGACTATGCGTCCCGCCGTACTGATCCGGCTTTTTGCCGAGTGCCTATCGATGGCCGGCAAGCGGTAATTTTTTATCGCGTTCATAAGCATTTTCCCATGTATCTCAATCGTTCGGCAAGGGAGGAAAATCGTTTGCATCGGATCAAGGAGAAGGTAGGCCGGCTCACGGAAAGAGAAGCGAAGTCGGCGCTGTCCTTGCTGTTAAAGCAGATTGAAATGGCGAACTGGAACCGGATGAGCTTGGAAGAGTTTCGTTCGAGCCTGGATCAATTTTACCAATCCGTTGTGAATCGAAGTGCAGCTAGAATAAAAAGTGGACACCAGCTTAGGAGAAGCTTGATAATAAGCTTATCTAGGAGGTGTTCACATGGGTGAACAACGGCAGCATTACAACGAAGAGTTTAAACAACGCACGGTGAAGTA
>NZ_VCQZ01000038.1 GCF_005938195.1 Paenibacillus thermoaerophilus | reverse complement strand
CCATCCAGAATCTTCTCCACTACAAGTACCTTCTTCAGTTCTGCTCTGGTCAATGTCATAAACTCCTGTCCCATAGTGACATTATCTCAGAACAGTTACACCGTGACATTATCACGGAACAACAACATGGGATTGTTTTGATCTTGTGCCGGGTTGGCATTTTTGGTATAGTTATATGGTGCGAGTTAAGGATAAACGGCTTTTGCCTTTCAGGGCGGACCGTTTACCGTGATACCCAACAGGCTAGTCCTGCTCGCTCCTTGCTCCCTGACGGGGGCCTTATGTCCAAAAGGAGGTGAAAGAGCATGCGCAAATACGAATTGATCTACATCCTTCGTCCCGACCTGGATCAAGAAGGGGTTCAATCGTTGGTCGAAAAGTTCCAGACGGTCATCGCGAACGGCGGTGAAGTCGAGAAAGTCGACGTATGGGGCAAACGCCGTCTTGCGTATGAGATCGAGAAACATCGGGAAGGTTATTACGTCCTGATTAACTTCAGCGCTCCTGCCGAGACGGTTTCCGAGCTTGACCGCGTACTGAAGATCACGGACGAAGTCATTCGTTACATGATCGTCCGCGACGTCGCGTAAGATCGGAGTCGGCCAGAACCACTCTCGGGAGGAATCGTCGTGCTTAACCGTGTCATACTGATCGGCAGATTGACCAGAGACCCGGAACTGCGTTACACGCCGTCCGGCGTCGCCGTTACGCAATTTACGCTCGCTGTAGACCGTCCGTTCACCAATCAGGGGGGCGAACGCGAAGCGGACTTCATTCCCATCGTGACTTGGCGGCAATTGGCGGAAACTTGCGCGAACTATCTGCGCAAAGGACGCCTGACTGCTGTCGAGGGCCGCATACAAGTGCGCAGCTATGACAACAACGAAGGGCGCAGGGTGTATGTGACCGAAGTGGTCGCGGACAACGTGCGTTTTCTGGAGTCTCCGAATTCTCAGCGGAATAGCGACGATGGCGGATTCGGCCTTCAAGGCGGACAAGGCGGTTACGATGCGGGTTACGGCGGCGGAAGCCAAGGTTCGGGTTACGGCTTGCAAGGCCAAGGCGGCTACGGATCGGCTCAACGTCGTCCGGCTGGCGGGATGCCTTCCCGGGACAATCACGATCCGTTTGCCGATGACGGGAAGCCGGTCGATATCTCCGATGACGATTTACCCTTCTGAGGAAGATTCATTCGGAATAGAAAGGATGGAGAACACATGTCCGAAACAACTCAAACGGCTGCGGCACGTCCGGAACGCCCGGAACGTACGGACCGCCCGGAACGCGGCGACCGTCCGGAACGCAGCGAGCGCCGCTTCGGCGGCCGCCGTGGACGGGGCAAACGCCGTAAAGTTTGCTACTTCACGGTGAACAAAATCAAGCACATCGACTACAAAGATGTCGAGACGCTCAAAAAGTTCATCAGCGAGCGCGGTAAAATTTTGCCGCGTCGCGTTACCGGCACTTCGGCTAAATATCAGCGTATGCTGACGGTTGCGATCAAACGTTCGCGTCAAGTCGCACTGCTTCCGTACTCCACGGACTGATTCGAGGAGTATGCGGCGACCCTCGACCGCTTATGGCGGCTCGGGGGTCTTTTCGTCTATCGGGAGCGGCGGGCGCGCCCGTTTCTTTAGCGGTTTATGCGTGAAGTCGAAGCTTGTGCTATAATATGCTTTAATGGCCTTTTCTACAGAGGTGAAGCCCTTGAACCGCGAGCAACGGTCGGTATGGCTATGGAGCGGTCTGTTCTTTTTGATGCTGCTTCTGACAATGACATTTTTTGCCGTATTTACAGTTCATGTTTTCCTCATTCCGATGGTCATTCTGTTCGTCCGGCTCTCGCGCGGACGGTTTGCCGCGGTATATGCCGTCTCGCTGGCGCTCGCCTGCCTCATGCCGATGCTGCTCGGCGCAGGGGCATTAGGGTTGGCGGCGATTATCCCGGCTCTATTTTTCCTGGGTCCTACGGTCGTAATGGGCACGCTCTATAAACGAAGGGCCCCCGCCAAGTCGGTCGTGACCGGCGGTATTTTGGCGATGCTCGGACAAATGCTGCTGCTGCTTGTTATCCTGACCGCCATGCAGGTCGACGTCTTCGGCTCGTTGGAGTCGTACATGCGCGACAGCATGACGAATGCGATGAAAATACTGAACGTGGAGCTGTCGCAGGAACTCGTCGACCAGACGATCCAGGCGATCAAAAGCAGCGTCCCGATGTTCCTTATCGGCATCTCGTTCTACTATGCGGTTTTGACTCACTGGATTTCCCGGGCCATACTCAATCGGATGGGAGAAGCTTTGCCGGGTATGCCTCCCGTACGCGAATGGATGCTTCCCAAATCGATGGTGTGGATTTACCTGATCGCGCTTTTGTTGGAATTGGTCGTGCGTCCGGATTTTGATTCGACGATGTATGTGCTGTTGTTCAACCTGCTGCCGCTGCTGCGATTTGCGTTTTGCATCCAGGGGATTGCGTTTCTGGCCTTTATCGCGTATCAGAAGCGGTGGAGCCAAGCGCTTCCGGTACTGGTTTTTGTCGTGACGCTGCTTATTGCCCCGTTGCAGCACTTTATCAGCCTGCTCGGCGTGTTCGACGTGGCGTTCCCGCTGCGTCAGCGGTTTCTGAAGCGGTAATCGGGTTGATTGGGAGTCGGAATCGAGCATTTTGGTACGGGAGCGAGAGGTATGGCTCATTGGTGGACCAAACAAAAGCAAAACCGCCATCTGGCTGTGCTTTTCGGCCTGCTGGCTCTGCTGGCGGGTCTGCTGGCTTTCTACGACTGGAGGCCGGCGGCGGGAGCGTTGGCGCTGATCGCCTTCTCGGTCTGGTATGTCGTCCGGCATGAGAAGCAAGAGCAGAAAATGCTTCAGCGCTATGTCGCCACGATCTCCCATCGCGTCAAGAAAGCCGGGACGGAAGTGTTCAACGAGCTTCCGATCGGGATCGTCCTGTATGACGAGTCCGGCGAGATCGAGTGGCATAACCCGTTCGTCAGCCGTATCTTCGATACCGATTCGCTGATCGGGCGGCCGCTGACGGAAGTATTTCCCGGGCTCCGGAACAAGAAGGACAAGGACGGCAAGCACGAGCTGGAGATTGAGTCCAAGGTCTACCTGGCGCAGGTGAAAGCGGAGGAGCGCCTGGTCTACATTACGGACATCACGCAGCAATCGGTTCTGCAGAAGCGGTACGAAGAAGAGAAGCTCAGCATCGGTCTTGTCGTGCTGGACAATCTCGACGAAGTCTCGCAAGGCATGGACGACCAGACACGCAGTCTGCTGATGGCGAAGGTGACGGGCGAGATTACGAACTGGGCCAACAAGTACGGCATGCTGCTGAGACGCACCTCGTCCGACCGGTTCCTCCTTCTGCTCAACCAACAGACGCTGAAAGCGCTGGAAGCTTCGCGGTTCGAAATTCTGGACGACGTGCGCGAGCTGACCTCCGAGCAAAAAGTGCCGTTGACGCTGAGCATCGGGGTTTCGGCCGGGTTCGACAAGCTGACGGAGCTCGGACAAATGGCGCAGATGAGTCTCGATATGGCGCTAGGCCGCGGAGGCGACCAGGCCGCCGTCAAAGTGGGCCCACGCATGTCTTTCTACGGCGGCAAGTCCAATGCCGTCGAGAAACGGACGCGCGTGAGGGCCAGGGTCATCTCCCACGCCCTCCGGGACCTTATCCGCGAGAGCGACAAGGTCGTCATCATGGGCCACCGCAACCCGGATCTCGACTCGCTCGGAGCGGCGATCGGCGTGCTGAAGGCGGTGCACCTGAGCCAGAAGGAAGGCTATATCGTCCTGGAGGATATCAACCCGTCGATCGAGAAGCTGATGGGGCTGATTCAGGAGGACGAGAAGCTCAGCAAATGGTTTATCTCGCCGGAGGACGCCTTGACGATTATGAACGGGCGCACGCTGGCCGTTGTCGTGGATACGCATAAGGCGTCGATGCTGGCGGAACCGAAGCTGGTGCAGCTCGCCTCCCGGATTGTGGTCGTCGACCATCATCGGCGGGGCGAAGAATTTATTCAGGAACCGACGATTATTTATCTGGAGCCGTACGCTTCGTCTACCTGCGAGCTCGTGACGGAGCTGCTGCAATATTTCAACGACCGCATCTCGATGGACGCGATTGAAGCGACGGCGCTGCTGGCGGGTATCGTCGTGGATACGAAGAGCTTCTCGCTGCGCACCGGAGCCCGCACGTTCGAAGCGGCGTCGTTCCTGCGGCGCCACGGCGCCGACACGGTGATTATCCAGCACTTGCTCAAGGAAGATCTGGAGGAGTACGTGCTGAAGTCGGAGATCGTGAAGCATGCGCAGATGCTGTACAGGCGGGTGGCGCTCGCCGTCGCCGAGCCGGGGCGCAAATACCCGCAGCTTCTAATCGCTCAGGCGGCAGATACGCTGCTGAATATGAGCGGCGTGGAAGCGTCGTTCGTCATCGCTGAGCGGACGGACGGCCGGATCGGTATCAGCGCGAGATCTTCCGGTCAGATCAACGTACAGGTTATTATGGAGAAGCTGGGCGGCGGAGGCCATCTGACGAACGCGGCCGTGCAGATCGACTGCACGCTCGCCGAAGCCGAACGGCAAGTCGTAAGTGCGATCGATCAGTTTGTACGGGAAGAGGGGATCGAGGAATGAAGGTTATCTTTCTCAAGGACGTAAAGGGTCAAGGCAAAAAGGGCGAAATCAAGGACGTATCGGAAGGATACGCCAATAACTTTCTGATACCGCGGGGGCTTGCCAAAATCGCTTCCGAGGGCAATCTGAAGTCGCTGGAGCATCAGAAGAAAGCGGAAGAAAAACGCAAGGAAAAGGAAAAAGAAGAGGCAAAGGAGCTGGCCGCCAAGATCAACGAGCTGATGCTGAAGATGACCGTCAAATCCGGCGAAGGCGGGCGCCTGTTCGGGTCGATCACCAGCAAGCAAATTGCCGAAGAGCTGGCGAAGCAACATCAGATCACGCTGGATAAGCGCAAAATTTTGCTGGACGATCCGATCCGGTCGCTCGGCGTCACGCAGGTGACGCTCAAGCTCCATCCGGACGTGACGGCCGTGCTCAAGGTCCAAGTATCCGAGGCTTGATCCGAAGCGGCATCCGAATGCGGCCGAGGGCCAATCATCCTATGGTTCGGCGGATAGGAGGGGGAACCCGATGAGCGATGAATTAGCGTTGGACCGTGACCGAGTGCCCCCGCAAAACCTCGAAGCTGAGCAGGCGGTGCTTGGCGCGATCCTGATCGACGCCGAAGTGCTGCCGGTGGTAGCGGAGAAGCTCGGTCCCGAAGATTTCTACCGGACGGCGCATCAGCGCATCATGGAGGCGATGCTGGAGCTTCACCAAGAGGACGAGCCCGTCGACCTGATTACGCTGACGGCTCGCCTGCAGGACAAGCAGCAATTGGAGGATATCGGCGGCGTATCGTACTTGGCCAAGCTGGCCAACGCGGTGCCGACCTCCGCCAACGTCGAATACTACGCTTCTATCGTCGAGGAAAAATCGTTGCTGCGGAGGCTGATCCGCACGGCGACGCAGATCGTCTCGAACGGGTATGCCAGCACCGACGACGTCGGGGAACTGATCAGCGACGCGGAGAAGCGGATCATGGAGCTGTCCAACCGGCGCTCCGGCACCGGCTTCGTATCGATCCGGGACGTGCTGATGGAAGTGTTCGACAAGGTCGAGATGCTGTACAACCAAAAAGGCGGCACGACCGGCATTCCGAGCGGATTCCACGACCTCGACCGGATGACCTCCGGCTTCCAGCGATCCGACTTGATTATCGTGGCGGCGCGCCCTTCGGTCGGCAAGACGGCGTTCGCGCTGAATATCGCGCAGAACGTCGGCGTTCGGGCGAAGCAGACGGTCGCGATCTTCAGTCTGGAGATGGGAGCGGCCCAGCTTGTAAACCGGATGATCTGCGCCGAAGGAAATATAGACGCCGGCCGGTTAAGAACCGGTTATCTCGAACAAGAGGACTGGGAACGGCTGACGATGGCGATCGGCACGCTCTCCGAGTCGAATATCTATATCGACGATTCGCCTTCCGTCACCGTCTACGACATTCGCAACAAATGCCGCAGGCTGAAGCAGGAAAAAGGGCTCGGCATGATCGTGATCGACTACCTGCAGTTGATCGCCGGGCGCGGAAAAAGCGACAACCGGCAGCAGGAAGTGTCGGAGATTTCCCGGATGCTCAAACAAATTGCCCGCGAACTGGACGTTCCCGTCATCGCGCTGTCTCAGCTCAGCCGGGGCGTCGAGCAGCGGCAGGACAAGCGGCCGATGATGTCCGACCTGCGGGAGTCGGGCTCGATCGAGCAGGACGCCGATATCGTCGCTTTCCTCTACCGGGACGATTACTACGACAAGGAAACCGAGAAGAAGAACATCATCGAGATTATTATCGCCAAGCAGCGGAACGGTCCGGTCGGCACCGTCGAGCTGATGTTCAAAAAAGAATACAACAAGTTCGTGAGCCTGGACCGGGTGCATGATGCGGCCGGGGCCTGAAAACGCACGCGAACCGGACTCCCAATAGGTCCCTTGCCGAACTCGGCGGCGGGACTTTTTCTTTTTTCCGCAGGATAGACAAATGCTTAATCGAGGAAATTTGAATAAAACACGAACATTCAGATTCGGGCTCCGGGAATTGTTCGTTTTCATTGACTTTGCCAGAGGCTGCTGTTAAACTGGAATTGCTGCCGTCAGACGCCGGCAGCTATTTTGGCGCGTTAACGCGCCGCTGGGGGTATGCACATGTCGACTGTAGTTGTGGTCGGAACCCAATGGGGAGACGAAGGAAAAGGCAAAATCACCGATTATTTAGCGGAGAAAGCCGACGTCGTAGCCCGCTATCAAGGAGGCAACAACGCGGGACATACGATCATGATCGGGGGACACAAATACAAGTTGACGATGATTCCCTCGGGCATTTTTAACAAAAATAAAATTTGCGTCATCGGCAACGGCATGGTGATCAATCCGAAGGCTCTTATCGAAGAGATTCAATATATTCACGACAATGGATTTACAACCGACAATCTGCGCATCAGCGACCGCGCGCACCTGATTATGCCGTATCATCTGCTGCTGGACGGACTGGAGGAAGAGCGCAAAGGTCCGAACAAGATCGGCACGACGCGCAAAGGAATCGGACCGGCTTATATGGACAAGGCCGCCCGCAACGGCATCCGGATGGCGGATCTGATGGACGCCGCTCACTTCGAGAAGCTCCTGCGCCATCTGGTCGCGGAGAAAAACGCGCTGCTGCAGCAGGTATACGGGGAGGCGCCGCTGGACGTCGAAGCGATCCTGAAGGATTACCTCGGTTATGCCGAAGTGCTGCGCCCTTACGTCACCGACACGTCCGTCGTGCTCAACGATGCGATCGATGCCGGCAAAAAAGTGCTGTTCGAAGGCGCTCAAGGCGTCATGCTCGATATCGACCAGGGCACGTACCCGTTCGTGACCTCGTCGAATCCGACGGCCGGCGGCGTATGCATCGGATCGGGCGTCGGCCCGACGAAGATCCGGGAAGTTATCGGCGTAGCCAAAGCGTACACGACCCGCGTAGGCGACGGCCCGTTCCCGACGGAGCAGAATAACGAAACGGGTGACTATATCCGCGAGCGCGGCTTCGAGTACGGGACGGTAACGGGACGTCCGCGCCGCGTCGGCTGGTTCGACAGCGTCGTCGTGCGCCATGCCCGCCGCGTCAGCGGTATCACCGGCTTGTCCTTGAACTCGCTGGACGTCCTGACGGGGCTGAAGACGGTCAAAATCTGCACCGGCTACAAATATCGCGGCGAGCTGATCGAGCATTATCCTGCCAACTTGAACGTGCTGGCGGAGTGCGAAGCGGTGTACGAGGAGATGCCGGGCTGGAGCGAAGATATCTCCGGAGCCCGCTCGCTCGATGACCTGCCGGCGACGACCCGCCATTATATCAAACGCATTGAGGAGCTAACGGGCATTCCGGTCGCGATCTTCTCGGTCGGCCGGAACCGCGAGCAAACGAACCTCGTCCGCGAGATTTATTGATCGCAACCATACGAGACACAGGAAAAGCCGACTGCCGGCAGACCCGCGAGTGATGGGCAAGCCGGCGGTCGGCTTTTTCGATTCGCGCAAAGAATGGGTTGACAGAAGCGCGGTCGCTTTGTATAATTTAAACAAACATTTAATTTAAATGATTGTTTAAATTATAGACAAATAGGAGAGACCGGCTATGACATGGATGTTTGCGTTAATGGAACTGCTGAAACAGCGAACCACTAAGGTCGGCGTCGCGGTTGCCGTGTTGTTCCAACTGATTTTCGGCATCGTCTGGATGACGGCTTACGACGGGGTTTACGATCGGGTAGACCGGCTGAAGGTCGGCATCGTGAACGAGGATTCGGCGATCGGAGGGCAGATCGCCTCGCAACTGCAAAAGACGCTCCCCACGGATACGGCTATTCTCTCCTCGATAGAGGAGGCGCAGAAGCTGCTGAACGACCGGGAGCTGTCTATGGTTGTCCGCATTCCGGCGGACTTCTCGCAACGGCTGCAAACGCCCGAGGGCAAAGGTGCGATCACGTACATGATCAACGAATCCAATCCGTCGATGATCAAAAGCATGATGACGGGGATCGCGGACCGCATAACGGCGACGGTCAACAAGATGGCTGTCGGCCAAGGCGTTCAAGCGGTGCTGACGGGGCTCCAGGTTCCTGCGGATCGAGCGGGCGCGATAGCCGCGGAACTCACGGAGAAAGTGACGGGCGAGACGGTCACGGTTCATCCCGTGCAAGGGATGAATCACCAGATGGTTCCGCTGATGCTGGTGCTGGCCTCTTATGTGGGCGCTATGATTATGGGGATGAATCTGGAACAATCGGCTGCGGCGCTTCGCGGTACGGTCGGCAAATGGCCGTTGTTCGGCGCGCGTATGGTTTTGAATGCAGTTGCGGCCGTGCTGGTCTCCTTGATCGGATCGGGTCTGCTGACGCTGCTCGGAGTCGAAGCCGAAGCCGGTTTTTGGATGCTGTGGGCGTTCGAAGCGCTGATGCTGCTCGCATTTATCCTCGTCTCCCAGATGTTCCTGCTGCTGTTCGGAGAAGCCGGCATGGTGTTCAACATTCTGTTGCTGTCCATGCAGCTCGTCTCGTCGGGGGCCCTTGTCCCTCGCGATCTGCTGTCGGATTTCTTCTATGATCTGGGGGTGATCCTGCCCGCGACGTATGCGGCGGAGGGCGGCATGAACGTGCTGTTCGGCGGCCCCTCCGTCACCCATTCCGTCTCTGGCCTGCTGGCTCTCGCCGCGGCGGGTCTGTTGATCGGCACGCTAGCCGTCGCCCTTCGCGGCCAACGGCCCGCTGGCGCCGGACAGACGACAAGGGCGGCTTGATTACGGGTCGGGCATCGGGCATAATGGCGGTAACGAATCGAATGGAGGAGAATGCGTATGCCGCCGTCCGAACCGACGCAGGTGAAGCTGAAAATATTGCAAGCGGCCAAGAAGCTGTTCGCAGCGAAAGGCTACGACGGAACCTCCGTTAGGGAAATTTGCGAGGAAGCGGGCGTCAATATCGCCCTGATCTCCTACCACTTCGGGGGCAAGGAGAGCGTCTTCGCCGCATTGTTCGATCATTTTTTTCCGTCAGACAAAGTACAAGAGCTTGCCGACCGGCTTACCGATCCGGTGAAGGGGCTTCAGATTTTTATCGTAGAATTGACGCGTTACCGGTATAAGGATTCCGAGATGATGATGATCTTGCAGCAGGAAGTGGCGCTGCGCTCGCCTCGGATCGGGATTATCAAGCAGCACGCGTTTCCCATGTGGAGGCTGTTGATCGACCTGCTGCAGCGGGGACGGGAACAGGGCGCCTTTTGGTTTGAATCCGTCGACCATACGTTCCTGTCCTTGCTGGGATCGTTGCTGTTCCATCGGCAGTCCGACTATTTCCGGCCGCTTGCGGTCGAGGACCCGCTGACCTTCGAACAGAGCGCCAGACTGAGCGTCCGGTTCACGATGAACGCTCTCGGGGCCCCGGACCATGCGGAGCTTGACGAATCTCTTCTGGCCGAGTGGACGGATTGAGAGCAAAGGTATGCGAGCCGCCCGATTGGGCAATAATGGGAAACAAGCCTGCGCACGTTACGGCACCGGCCGTACGGGCTGCGGGCTTTTTTTCTCAAGCGCCGGATAAAACGGCGAATTCGCATACCAGAAACCTTCGAGCCTTGCGGGGCGCGAAGAACCGATAAACCCAGGATAGTCAGGAGAGATGCATCGAGATGAGATGGATTTGGCGGATCGGCAGACTGGCAATCGGAGCGGCGGTCATCAGCATGGTCTCCGTCGCGACGACGTGGTACGCCGTTAATCGGCAAGTGGAAGCGGTCATGAAACAGTTGAATTTGCAGCCGGTGTCTTCTTCTCTTGATTGGAATCCGATGCTGTCCGGCATTCCCGTATTCGGAGGGCTGTTCGCGGATAAACCGGCCGCCGGCGACGAGAAGGAAGGCTTGCCCTTGAGCCGCGCCCAATCCACCCCGGCGCCGTCCTCCGAACCCGAAGAGGATGCCCCGGCCGACGCCGTCGCCGTATGGGGATCGGTCAGCGGCGAGACGGGGGCGGAAGGACAAGGCGGAGACGCGGAGGATGCCGAGACGGGCTGGACGGAATCGGGCGAGAGCGGCATGCTGATGAGCACGGAGCAGTTCCAGTCGGCTCGCGATCTGATGTCGCCTGACGACCGCATGCGCGTGTTCTCGCTGCTGGCCAACCGGCTGAAGCCGGAGGAGCTGATGACGATCTCGGGATTTGTGGAGGACGGCATCACGCTAGAGGAATACCGGGAGCTGGAACGAATCGTCAAAAACCGTCTCCAGCCGGAAGAATTCCGCGAATTGCAGGAGATTATTGGGAGGTATGAAGGCTAAACGGAGAGATTCCGACTTTTTCGAGTTGTCAAGTTGAATCCAGTCTCCTCGTGTGGTAAAGTTAATACATTGGGCTGACTATTTTCATAGAGATAAGAGAACCGTCAGTCATTAAACCGATGTATGGATTGAAATCGTGACGAGGAGAAGTTATGAAATCGTTCAGAGAAAGTAAGTGGATGGAAAACTTGAAGGGCAAGTGGATCGGCCTCAAGTCCAACATTCGGCTGCGGGTCTGGATGGAGCGCTCCCGTGAACGTATGGACGAGTTCGGTTCCGTTCTTCGCACGTATCGCCAGCAGGTGCTGAAGAGCATCGGCGCGCTGGGCGTGCTTGTGTCGGTTACGGTAGGCGGAAACCAATATGTGCAGATGAACACCCATGAAGTGCACCGCGTGCTCGTGGGGGATACCAGAGTTGGCGTTGTGAGCAATCCCGAGGTAGTCCGTCGGCATCTGGCCGAACGCCAGGAGCAGTTGGCTGAGGAAAACCCGGATGTTCAGATGGTGCTGGAGACGGATAAGGTCGCTTTTGAAGCTGAAAGGGTTTTCAACGGAAAGTCCGACGATGCGGCGGCTCTGGCCAAGCTGGACGAGCTGTTGAAGCCCAAAACGATGGGAACGCAGTTGTTCATCGACGGGAAGCTGGTCGGGATCGTGAAGGATCAAGAGACAGCCAACCAGTTGTTGGAGACGTACAAGCAGAAATTCTCCAAGAGCGGCTCCGTTACGACGCTCTCGTCATCGTCAAGTGCTGCGCCGGAATCCGTTACGGTTGAATCCGTATCGTTCGTGGAGCAGGTGGAGACGAGCGAAGCCGAGATCCAGCCGGATCAGGTGATGAAGCCGGAGGAGCTGCTGAAGAAGCTGGAGACCGGGGACGTCGCGCCGACCAAGTACACCGTGGTCGAAGGCGACTGCGTGGGATGCATCGCGCAGAAGTTGGGGATCTCGAAGCAAGTCATCTATGACAACAATCCCTGGATCAAGGACGATATGATCCGGGTCGGAGATGTGCTGGATTTGACCGTGCTGCAGCCGTCGCTGACGGTCAAAACGGTGGAACTGGTCGAAGAAGAACAAGAGATGCATTACGAAACCGAGTACCAGTACGACGATACGATGCGCGCAGGCATGACGGAGACGATCAAAGCCGGCTCCGACGGGAAAAAGCTGGTGAAGATGCGCGTCACCAAAATCAACGGCCTCGAATCCGAATACGAGGTGGTTGATGAGAAGGTAATCGTCGAGCCGGTCAAGGCGATCGTGAAAAAAGGGACCAAGGTCATTAAAGGGGAAGGCACCGGGAAATTCGCTTGGCCGGTCGTGGGAGCCCGAATCAGCAGTCCGTTCGGCACCCGTTGGGGCAAGCTTCACAAAGGCGTCGACCTCATCGGCAACCGCAATATCCGGGCGGCCGACAACGGCGTTGTCGTATACGCGGGGGATAAGGGCGACGGATACGGCAAGCAGATTGTCATCGACCATAAAAACGGCTACCGCACGTTGTACGGCCATCTCAGCAAGATCGGCGTGTCCGTCGGGAAAGTCGTCGAAAAAGGCGAAAGCATCGGCACGATGGGCAGCACCGGCCAATCGACAGGCGTTCACCTGCACTTCGAGATTCAAAAGTCAGGCAAAGTGGAAAATCCGCTCAAGTACTTATCGCGATAATTCAAATTCATAGTCTAACGGAAGAGAGCCTGGCACATGTGTCAGGCTTTCTTTTCAACATCAACCGTATGTTTTTGTATGATCGGTAACGCACCGTCCTCGTATCGGGGACGGCGATGCCGTTTCATTTTATTTTGGGGAGGGCAAGCCATGAAGGCCAAAATTCTCGTAGTCGACGATGAGCAGCCGATCGCGGATATCCTGAAGTTCAATCTGGAGAAGGAAGGGTACGAGGTCGTCTGCGCCTTCGACGGACATGCCGCGGTGGAAGCGGCGTTCCGGGAGCAGCCCGATCTCATCCTGCTCGACATCATGCTGCCGGGCAAGGACGGCATGGAGGTCTGCCGCGAAATACGCAGCCGCCTGCATACGCCGATCATCATGCTGACCGCGAAGGACTCCGAGATCGACAAAGTTCTCGGCTTGGAGATGGGAGCGGACGACTACGTGACCAAGCCGTTCGGCAATCGCGAGCTGCTCGCCCGCGTGAGGGCGCATCTGCGCCGCCAGCAGAAGCAGAAGGCGCCCGAGCCGGAATCGACCCAGATCATGCGCATCCATCAGTTGGCTATCGACAACGATATGTACACGGTCAGCAAGGATGGCGTTCCGCTTGATCTGACCCACCGCGAATTCGAGCTCCTACAATATATGGCCCGCAATATGGGCCGCGTGATGACGCGCGAGCATCTGCTGCAGGCGGTGTGGGGATACGAATACCTCGGCGATGTCCGTACGGTGGATGTGACGATCCGCCGGCTGCGGGAGAAGATTGAGGACGATCCGGGACGTCCGGAATATATCCTGACCCGGCGCGGGCTCGGGTATTTAATGCGCAATCCCGGCACGGAGGGGCCCAGATGAAAGGAATCCGCCTGTTTCGGACGATTCGGCTCAAACTGAATATCATTTACGTTCTGCTGATTCTCGTCGCGATGCAGGTCATTTTCGTTTATTTCGTGCGGACGATGGAAAGCAGCTTCCGCGAGAACTATGCCGATTCGCTTCGCGATCAGGCGGTATTCCTCGCCGATATCGCCAAGGAATATTTGTCGCCGAAGACGGATTCCGCCGCATCGCCGGAGGACAAGCAGCGGGGATTCGCCCAACTCGCGGACTTGTTTCCGGATAACCGCAAGGAGATCCAGATTATCGACGCCAACGGCATTATCCGGAGCAGCACATCAGCGAACGCCGCCGAGCCGGGGTCGATCAAGTCGACGCAGCCCGAGGTTATCCAGGCGCTGCAGAGCGGCAAGAGCATCGAGCGCGATCTGTTCGACCCGCTGGACGGCAAGCCGAAGAAGCTCGTCGCCCAACCGATCGCCGAAGGGGACAAGGTGCTGGGCGTCGTGTACATCATCGGCTCGATGGAAGAGCTCTATAACACGATGGACCGCATCAATCAGATATTCGTCTCCGGTCTGCTGATTGCGCTCGGTCTTACGGCAGTGCTGGGCGTCGTGCTGTCGCATACGATCACCAGCCCCATCCAGGAGATGACCAAGCAGGCGACGGCGGTCGCCGAAGGCCGCTACGATCAGCGGGTGCGCGTGAGAGGCGAGGACGAGATCGGACAGTTGGCGCAAGCGTTTAATCATATGACGCACCGCCTCAAGGAGGCGCTGTCGATCAACGAGGAAGAGACGGAGAAGCTGGCGTCGATCTTGTCGAACATGAACGACGGCGTGATCGCGGCCGACATCCAGGGCCGGGTCATCCTCATGAACCGTCGGGCCCGGGAGATGCTGGGTTTGCCCCGGGGCGAGGAATCGGAGGATACGCAGCGCGAGATGGAATCGCTGCTCGGCGTGCCTCGCCAAGAATTGCTGCGGCATATGCGCGCCGGCGGAGGCGTGGCGATGATCGAGCTGGGGCAGGAGGAAGCCCCGCTATCGGTGCGAGTCGTATTCTCCCCGATCCATCGGCGGGACCGCGGCGACACCGGCATCATCGCCGTGCTGCAGGACGTCACGGAGCAGGAGAAGCTGGAGCGGTCGCGGCGCGAGTTCGTCGCCGACGTCTCGCATGAGCTGAGGACGCCGCTGACGACGATCAAGAGCTATCTGGAGGCGCTGGAGGACGGAGCGCTGGACGATCCCGCCCTGGCGCACAAGTTCGTCGGGGTGACGCGGAACGAGACGGAGCGGATGATCCGGCTCGTCAACGATCTGCTGCAGCTCTCGCGGCTGGATTCGCGCCAATGGATCGTGACCAAGGAGCGCACCGATATCGTCGACATGCTGGATGAGGTCGCGGACCGGTTCTCCGTGCAGACGCAGAACCGGAACATCCGGATTCATATTCAGGCGGAGAGCGGGGTCCGGTACGCCTGGCTCGACAGGGACCAGATCGATCAGGTGCTCGACAACCTCGTGTCGAACGCCGTGAAATACACGCCGGACGGAGGCACGATCCGAATCGCCGCCGGAAGGCGCGGCGACAAGCTGCAGGTGTCCGTAGAGGATAACGGCATCGGGATTCCGAAGAAGGATTTGGAGCGCATATTCGAGCGGTTTTACCGGGTCGACAAAGCCCGGTCGCGCGGAATGGGCGGCACGGGGCTCGGTTTGTCGATTGCCCGGGAAATAATCAAGGCGCACGGCGGGACGATCGAAATGGAATCGGAGGTTAATAAAGGGACAAAGGTCACGTTTACGATACCGCTGGAGGAAGGGGGCGATGCCGAATGATCGAACGGATCAAATCGGCGCTGCTCTTCTTGCTGGTGGTCGCCAGCCTGGTGCAAAGCTATCTGATCGTCTTCGGCAGCCCCCGGTACGAGATGATTCGCCGCGACGAATACGTGCAGACCGATCTGCCGGGCACGCGGCTGGCGATGGAAGAGCTCGTCTACCCGGACCAGATCGTGCTGCATCTGGGGCAGGATCGTCATACGGTGCTGCAGCCGGGGGCGTCGAGCATTTTCTACAAGCAAGTATGGGAGTTCGTCCGACAGCGGACCTTCGATGGCTTCCGGCGCAGTCCGTCCGTGACCGGACCACTGGAATGGGATGAGATTCGGGCGAAAAACAAAGGAATCGAGATCCGCTTCCGCGCGGGCATCCCGTTTGAGGTGCTGGGTTCGTTGGTGCGCATTCAAGGCGACGTGGACCTGAACAGCGGCCTGATTTACAAGATCTGGATCTATGCGGCCGAGGAACGGGACGAGGTGCGGGTGGCGTTTTTCACGCAGGGGGGATACGCCCTCTACGAAGCGTCCAAAGCGGATATCAACCGGGACGACGTGGAACGGCTGGCGGCGTTCGGGGAATACCAGCCGGCCTACCAGTACCGGGCGCAGGACTATTACGTGCCGGCGGAGCCGCTCCCGATGGTTCGCCAGCGGCTGCCGATCAAGGCGTACGAGATCGAACAGTGGAAGAAAAGCCTGTTTCTCGACCCGGCCGGCACCCGGACGATTCCCGATATGGAAGGCACGGACATGTACACGGACGGCAAGCGCGTGCTGCGGGTGCGGGAGACGAAGAAATGGCTTGTGTATTCGGATCCGCAGCCGGTTACGAGCAAGCCCAACGTGGTGATGGAAAATGTGCGGGCCGCGATCGGCTTCGTCAACCAGCACGGCGGGTGGAACGGAGCTTACCGGGCGGTTCGCGTGCCGGTCGAGCCGGAGACGGGGCGGCAGACGTTCGAGTTTGTCCAATACGTGGACCAATACCCGATCGTCTCGGACCAGGCGGAACCGTTCGGCACCATCCGGATGTCGCTGCAGAACGGCACGGTCTCCGCTTACGAGCGGTCGACGATCTATATTCCCGAGGACGCGCTTCGGTCGCGGTCGCCCGATTTGCCCCGCGAGCAGGCGGACCTGCCCGGCGGCAAGGCGCTCGACGAGCGGTTGGCCGCTTACGCGAACAAGGACCGGATAACGGCGCTTTATCCGGCGTACAAGCCCGTGATCGGCGACAACGCGGTCGATCTCGTGCCGGTCTGGGCGGTTGAACTGGCGGACGGCAAGACGGAGCTGCTGGAATAAGCGTGACGAGCTCTCGCGAAGGAGGCGGGATAATGGATTGGGGACGGGCCAAGACGATCTTGATCGCAACGTTCCTCCTGCTCAACTTGATGCTCGGCTTCGAGCTCTGGGTCAATCGGACCGGGCTGTCCGGGTCCGGCTCGCAGTCCGATGCGGCGCTTGGCGAGATCAAGCAGATTCTGGCGATAAAAGGAATCGCGATGCAGGCGGAAATTCCGAAGGAGATGCCCAACTTAAAAAAATATGTGGTAAAATTGGAGGAAGCGGTAGGCCGCGGCGAGGCGGAGATCAATCCGCCGATCAAGATTGCCGGGCCGGTTACTTCCGACAAGCTGAAGTCGGCCGTCGGGAACGTCATTCCGAGACTGGACGACTATGTGCTGGACCCGCTTGCGGAGCAGAAAGGCATATACGTGCTGAGCCAGGTGCTAGCCGCGTATCCCGTGTTCGGGGTCGAGCTGCGGCTGTATCAGCGCGGCGATGAACTGTACCGATATAACCAGCAATACGTCCAGTCGATTTCCGAGGTGGACCCGGAGCAGCCGATGCTGTCCGCGGCGGTCGCGTTCCGGCGGCTGCTGGAGCGGGACGACGTGCAAGGGCCTGCGACGGTCAAGGAGATCAAGCTGGGCCTCAGCTATCGGCCGATCGACAATTCGGACGGACTGGCGGTGCCGACCTGGCGGGTGGCGATCGAGACCGGAGGTGAATCGACGCTGCGCTGGTTCTACATCGACGCGTTCAGCGGCGAGGTGTCCGAGGGCTTGAAGCCGGCGTCGGAAGCGGCAGAGTGAGAGCGGGAGAGAGTAGCGAGGGGAACGACAGCGATGTCTTTGCGATTCAGCGTGTTGGCCAGCGGGTCAACGGGGAACGGCGTCTTGGTGGCGAACGAACGGGTGAAGCTGCTCGTCGACGCCGGACTAAGCGCCAAAAAAATGGAACAACTGATGCAGGAGCGGGGGGTATCGCCGTCGGAGCTGCAGGCGATTCTGGTTACGCACGAGCACTCCGATCATATCAAGGGCGTCGGAGCGCTTGCGCGCAAATACGATCTGCCTGTCTATGCGAATGAGAAGACGTGGCGGGAGATGGAACGCACGGTCGGCGAGCTGCCGGAGCCGCAGCGCAAGGTGCTGCGGACCGGCGAGGAGCTCTGGTTCGACGGCCTTCGCGTCGAATCGTACGGCATCTCCCACGATGCGGCGGAGCCGGTCGGGTACTGCTTCGAGGAGAACGGCGTGAAGCTCAGTCTGGCGACGGATCTGGGTTATGTCAGCAGCAAGGTGATGGAGAAGATTCACGACTCCGACGTGCTCGTGCTGGAAGCGAACCACGACGTCGATATGCTGCGCATGGGCCGTTATCCGTGGAACATCAAGCGGCGCATCCTCGGGGACAAGGGGCACTTGTCCAACGAAGCGGCGGGAGAAGCGCTCTGCGAGCTGTTGTCGGGCCGGACGAAGCGGGTGTATCTGGCTCATCTGAGCCGGGATCACAACCTGATGGATCTGGCCCGCATGACGGTCGATCAGTTGCTGGAGCAGCGCGGCGTCTACCGGACGAATCGGGTTCGTCTGATGGATACATACTACGACCGCCCTACGGAATGGGATTCCGTGGCGGCCGAGTAGGGGCGGATTCGGGCGGCGTGTCCTCGGCCTCCAGTTCGGCGGCTTTGGCTCTCAGTTCTTCGACGGTGATCCAGCCGCGTTCGAGCAGCAGCTCGAGCAAGGAGCCGAGCAGAACGGCGTGCTGGTAATGCTGTTCCTTCAGCTCGGCGAGATTGCCGATCATGTCGATCTCCCGGGCGTGCGGAAACAGGTGATCCATATGTTGTCGCTCTCCTTTTTATCCAAGTGAAGGAATGCCGGCTATTATAGATTGCTATACTTCTATTGTAGGCCGGCTCCGGTCGAAACATTCCATTCATGGCCAAGATTGCCGGATGCAGACCGGGGATGCACACGCTCCGAAGCGGAGGGATGACAGTGAGCTTGTTCGATGATGATTTTTATTCGACCCGGACGTCGAACGCAAAACGGTGGTCGGTCAAGCCGGAGCGGCCCGGCAGTTGGCTGCTGGGCGTGGCGCTTGTGGCGGCTGGCGCTTTCCTGATGCTGGTCGCGCTTTGGATGTCCGGCGTGCTTGGCGGCAGGGGCGGAAGCCATAACGGCGAATCGTCAGACGAACGGGTCATTGCGGCTGTCGAAAAAGTTCTTCCGACGGTGGTCAGTATTATCAGCAAGACCACGTCGGAAGGCAAGGACGGCAAACCCGACTCGTACGCGCTCGGGATCGGCTCCGGGGTGATCTTCGGCAAGAAGGACGGCAAAGCGCTGATCGTCACGAATAATCATGTGGTGCAGTACGCGACGGAGGTCGAGATTGTCCTGAGCAGCGGCGAACACCGTCAAGGCAAAATCGTCGGCATGGACCTATTCACCGACTTGGCGGTGGTGGAGACAGACGACAAAGGCATCAAGCAGGTGGCGGAGTTCGGCGATTCGGAGCGGTTGCGACCGGGGGAGACGGCGATCGCGATCGGCAGCCCGCTGGGCTTGGGTCTGTCGCAATCGATTACGACGGGCGTCATCAGCGGACCGCAGCGGCGAATTCCGGTGTCGCTGAATATGGACGGCCGGCTCGATTGGGAGATGGACGTGATTCAGACGGATGCGGCCATCAACCAGGGCAACAGCGGCGGCGCGCTGGTGAATCTGAGCGGCAAGGTGATCGGGATCAACAGCATGAAGATCTCCGACACCGGCGTCGAGGGCTTGGGGTTCGCGCTGCCGATCCATCAGGTGAAGCCGGTGCTGGAGAGCCTACTGCAGTACGGCAAGGTCCTGCGGCCGAAGATGGGCATCCGGATGGTCGATCTGAGCGAATACGAGAATCCGGAGGCGCTCAAGCTTCCCGAGTCGGTGGAGGGCGGCCTGATCGTTATTGAGGTGCTGCCGGGGCCTTCCCTGGAGGCGGGCATGCAGACCGGCGACATCATCGTGGAGCTCGACGGCAAGCCGGTCCGCTCGACGTTGGAGTTGAGGCAGTACCTCTACTCGGAGAAAAAAATCGGCGATAAGCTGAAGGTAACTTATTATCGCGACGGCAAGAAGAATACGGTTACGATCAAGCTGGAAGAATATTAAGAGCAAGATTGCGAATCGATAGGAGATTACACGGACGAATGTATTGCGTATGCAAGGAACATCTGGAGCTGGCGATCGATCAATTCGTCGACGAGTACGAGGATGCGCCCGATATCGTGGATCTGGCGGAGACGAAGTTCTCCGCGTGGGAACCGCCGGCGCATTGCGAACGATGCTCTCAGCCGCCGCGTTATCTGGTGGTGTGAGGCGACGAGGACCAGTCCCGCCGGGGTGCGGGACTGGTTTTTATTATGGGCGAGCTGTTTATGGGTTGTGTGGACTGAAAATAGGTGAAGGAAGCGGGATGGATCAACAATGGCGAACGGAACGTTGAGAAGCGACGTACGGCCGGGGCAACTCGTCGATATCGTACTGAAGCAGGATCAGCGGACGGGCAAGACGACTCGCGGCATCGTGAAGGAGCTGCTGACGAAGTCGCCGCAGCATCCGCACGGGATCAAGGTACGGCTGCAGGACGGGCAAGTCGGCCGGGTGAAGGCGATTATCGGGACAGCGGAAGATCGTTTGGCCGGAGCGGTGAAGGCGACGGGAGCATCGCCGGAAGCGGGAACGCCGTCAACGGGAGGGGCCGACGCATGAACATCCAGATCGTCGCCGTCGGCAAGCTGAAGGAGAAGTATCTGGTTCAGGGCATCGAGGAGTATATGAAGCGGCTCGGCCCCTACGCGAAGGTGTCAATTACGGAACTGGCCGACGAGAAGGCGCCCGAGTCGATGAGCGCGGCCGAAGAGCAGCAGGTGAAGGAGCGGGAGGGGGAGCGCATCCTCGCCGCGCTCAAGCCGGACGCCTACGTCATCGCGATGGCGATCGAAGGCGAGATGTGGACCTCGGAACAACTGGCGGCCAAGCTGCAGGAGCTGGCCACGTACGGCCGCAGCCACGTCGCCTTCGTCATCGGCGGCTCGCTGGGGCTCAGCTCCGCCGTGATGCGCCGGTCGGACGCGAAGCTGTCGTTCGGCCGCATTACGTACCCGCATCAGTTGCTGCGGCTGGTGCTGACGGAGCAGGTGTATCGGGCGTTTAAGATTATGCGGGGGGAACCGTATCATCGCTAATGGTAAAATGTTAAGGGAATTCATCACCTCCCCGAGCCCGGTTTTATGAAAATTTGCAAGGGTTACACCATCCAGCAAGCGAGGGTCAAAATCAGCGATAATATCATAGTCGCTATAGACCCTCTTTAACAACTCATAAGTATCGGATTGCAGTGCTTCAATCGTGAAGTCAAAGAGCAAGTTTATTTTTGTTACTCGTCGCCCAATCATTCTTGGCGAATCTTTTGTGATTTGGATATCCTTGATGATCAGCGAAAGAAGGGATTTTTGTTCATTGGGATCGACGCTCATTAGTACGTTATAGAAGTCTGAAAGCAATTTCTTCAGTGAGTTGAAGTCCACTGGCTCAGATTCCCGATTGTCCAATTGGAAAAGCAACTCTTCCCGTTGTTGCTGGAGAGTTTTTAACTCGTCTTGAAGTGTAATCAGATTCGGCTTAAACATGTCCAATAACTCGGTATCCACTATGATTTTTTCTTTAAGGTTATTGAGTTTTTTTAGTGTCTTGTCAATTTTGCTTTCGATACGCTTCTTTTCTTCGAGAAGCGGTTTCTCTGCATTCATTCTGTCCGTATTAATCTTCTGCACCAGTTTTTTTAGAAGGAGATCGTTTGTTACAATGCGGGTGAGTTCATCGAATACTTGTTTTTCTGCCACATCGGCACGAATCCCATGAGCACTGCAAACCGTTTTTCCTTTATTATGGTATTGCCCGCAGTTGTAATATCGGTAAATTCGCCCGGATGAGCCTGGAGAACGTCCTGCAACCATCCCATGCCCGCATTCAGGGCATCGCAGTAATCCTGCTAGAATAAATGGAGTATGAGAGCGTACTGGCTTGTATGACCGTTTTTTCATGATTCGCTGAACATTTTCCCATTGCTCGACAGAAATAATCGGCTTGTGATTCCCATCGGAAAGAATATAGTCTGCATTCCTGCCGCTGCGTCGCTTCTCAGCCCAGTTCTCTAATTGATTAAAACGGATTTTCCCAATATAGATCGGGTTATTTAAGATGTTTTTAACCGAAAGAGTACTGAAAGGATTGCCTTTTTTCGTTCTATATCCCATCTCATTTAATCTGCGGGTAATGGCTTTTAATCCCATATCTCGTTCGGCAAAATTGAAGATGGTACGTACAATATGAGGTTATAGTCTCAAGTAGTGGTGTAAAATTGCGCCGAGCTTCTTGACAAGGGAAGCCACGGTATGATTTCTACTAAAGTGACGCGACTCTACTTTAGAAGGAGGATCAAACCGTGGCTTCTATAGAT
>NZ_VCQZ01000037.1 GCF_005938195.1 Paenibacillus thermoaerophilus | reverse complement strand
AGCAAAGAGTCCATGGCCAAAGTGGTTCAAGGAGAACAAGCCCTTTTAACGTCTGCTATGCTCTTGCAGAAATAAATATGAGTCACAAAGTAGAAATCGATTTTACACCACTTGACGGGACGCTATCAATATGAGCTTCATCCTCATCGATTATCAATTCCTTATTTACAGCTTGGTACCCTAATACAATTCCGCCGTTGTACTTCCCTTGCTTCGCTCGCTCAGTCATACCCATTTTGACACGGGTAATAATTGTATTGCGTTCAAGTTCATTGATGGAACTCATGATTTGAAACATCGCAATACCGACTGGATTTGAGAGGTCAACTTTCTCAGTGATACTGAATAATTGGATGTTGTTCTTTTGCAATATTTCGATGATCTCAAGTGAGTCTTTAGTTTTTCTTGAGAGACGGTCAGTTCTGTATATGAGGACTGACTGAAATTTACCTTGGCTTACTTCTTTCAGCAACCTCCTCATTTGCGGACGGCCTTCAATCGTTTTACCGCTGAACCCCTCATCTATGTACCTCTCTACTATCTCCAAATTATTCTGCAATGCATAACGTTCCAACTCAGATATTTGGGCCTGAATACTAAATCCCTCAGTTGCTTGTTCCTCTGTACTTACACGAACATAAATAGCGGCTGTTTTCTTATTCATCAATTACTCACCTCGTTGCTGTACTTTTCTAGTATTTTAGATATTTGCTGTATCATTTCTTCGGTTGGCTTGTTGCCGGATTTTAATAACAAAACCGTTATCATGTGAAGAATGTCGGAGATACATGAGAATATCTGAGGGTTATATTGCAGTGACGATAGCTCGGACAGCAATTTTATACGATCAGTAAGCTCACTCTGATCAGCAATATTATGGAGTCGGTTAAGGGTACTCATTGCAAAATCGTGAATCACGGTATCTTCACAATTTAGCGGTTGTAGAGGCAGACTAGTCTCCAACCATTTGTCGTAGGGCATTTTGACGTTGTACTTATGACAAGTCGAGATCAGGTCAAAAAGTGATTGGCGAAATTGGGCTTGGTATGTCAATAAAATAATTTGCTCCATCTCGATTCCAAGTACATTCGCCAACTTTTCTGCATTTTCAAAGGACGGTGCGTATTTACCTGTTTCTACATCCCGGATGTAGGTATGAGATACACCGGTCTTTTCCGAAAGCTCCCGATAACTCAGTTCCATTTTGACTCGCTTCGATTTGATTAAATCTGCAATATTCATTGTTTTCACCTCAAACCTAGTATATACGTAAAATAAAAACTTTACAACAATAAATCATTATGATAAAAATATAAATCAAGAACTGTAAATAAAATAGTTTACAAAAAGGAGGTGATGTCGGGTGTCAAGAAAGCCATATGATTTCATTGACACAAAAAATGCATTTGCTCCTGAAGATAGTCAAGATTTAGTTGAGTTTCTTCGAGAGCGGCGGCGTGTAGAGCAACTTTTTCTGTCCAAGCTTGCTCAGATCATTGATTATTATTTCCAGCAAAAACGTGATCCGCCAGCTTGAACAGATGGTTCTTTTGCAATTCAATTTATAACTAAAAATGCCGTTCCCACTAAGTAGGTCAGAAACTGTTCGGGACTGCGGATTGAAGGAGGACATAACCTTGATAGATACAGCGAAATTCGATATAGGGGTCAAACTCACAGAAGCACAAATCGAGCAAGTTTCTTGGAGTGAGGTTAAGAAAACCATGAAAAGGGGTCTCGTCACATGCGAGTTGTTTGACCAATACGATGACTCTCAACCACGCCTTTTTTACAAGTACAAGGAAGATGACCCGAATAAAGCGTGGTTGAAACTCGAATTATCCTTGCCGCACTATCTTTACGGAAGCAATGTTTACGAGTTGAAGCAAGTTGACATTGAGCCGTTGTTAAGGAAGCTTCGTCGGTATATCGCTGGGAAACTGCAAATACCACTCTCGCAAGTGCCCCATTACAACGATTGGGAAGTCGAAAAACTGCATATTTGTAAAAACTTCAATGTCGGCCTGCAGTTACAGGATTATCTGAACTTGCTGTCCAGCATACAAAAGCCCGGCGGGTACAAGACTGTGCCATACTGGGCCGCTGATGGCAACAAGTTGGAGTCCGTTGTCTATCAGCGTAATCCAACAAAAAGGAACCGGAGCATCCATAAGTTTTACGATAAGCGAGCAGAAGTTGAGCAGAAGTCAACTCACCCGAATAAAGCACAACATCTACAAGATGCTCAAGGTTTGCTACGGTACGAGATTGAGCTAACCTATGACGAAATGAGGAAATACAGTCCCACAAGGCAAGCGATTGAATTGCTGAAACCTCAGACTGCGGTTAAGGTACTCCAAGATGGTCTGAATTCACTGGGGCTTACGAAACCTATTAAACATACGTCAATTAAGGGTATGTTTGACGCTGTCAACGGGACGAGCCTTAGCGTCAGAACGAAAAGTATGTTGCTCGCGTTTCTATCTGAGTTGCACCTTTACGGTAAAGGCTACTGCAAGATGAAATATCAGAGGTCAACTTACTATGACATCTACAACAAGCTGAAGGAAGTCCTCGGGATGGACGAGATTCATTTCTCTGAAGTTGACCTTCCGCCGCTCAAAGTTCATAAGGATTCAAATTTAAGAACAAAAAAAGTCGCTTCATCAGCAGGCGAGCTGAAGAAACGACCAATCAAAAAATGTCTAATGGTATTATAGCACAAAACACTCCAAATACTCGTGTCTTTATTCGGGCCAGAAAAATTGCTTGTAGTCCCGATTATTCTGCTGGCGGAGAATAATGACCCGAAATATGTTTTGTTTTTCTATCGTAACGTTATTGGCTGACAGAAAGCCGTCAAGGCCGAGGCGGAGCCGAGCTTGTTTCAGCCTTGACGAGCGATTCCGACAGCCAACACTTTTGTGTGCCCTTGGCGTCAGCTAAGGGACGGCTCACGCCGAGTGACGGGTTGCAAGGGCGGTAGTCCTTGCGGGCCCCTCATGGGGCGGTGGGGTGGTTTTTTAATCGGCGGGCCGCGAGCGTAAGCGAGCGGCCCATCTTCTTGTAATCGGGTATGCATACCTTTTAGGCATTGGGATCAAATCGCACATACGCTAAAAGTCATCTTCGGTACGCATTTCAGCACAAAAAGCACATTCAGCGGTAGAGGAATGAAATACGATTCCGCGTCCTGATCAATTTCTACGCTGTAGGAGTAACACTTCAATGGCTCATAAGTCTGATGAAACAGCCGCCACACAATTGAGCGGATGTAGATCTCATCCCCGACCGTAGCAATATGGACTATCCTCTCTTTGTCGGACAGGGCAACCATTGACGGGAAACGCAATCCTTTCTCACGGTCAAGAATGAGGGTGACGGAGGCCGTCTGGCCGATCAGCAGTCTTTCTCCATTCACAAAATGAAAAGAGCCTTCTGAGGGCCGATTCTGGCCGTCAGAGGCAATGGATAGATACTCAATCATGTGTTTGGCAAGATTGAGCACAACTTCATGGCTTTGATAAAGCACTTCAACACCCACATACAGCATACGCCGATGGTGATCAATAAGAAAACTGCACGGCGGGGATGTTTTTTCTTTGGAAAAGGCCGCTGTTTTCCAACTGCAATTCATCTCCAATGATTGAGCAAAATAAGCCAGCCGAATCAGCTGTTCCCGAGCAAGTCTCCGTATTAGTCGAATTTCAAAACAGTCGCCGGTTATGGATGAAATACATTGGACCGAATCTGCCAGTGAGTCTGCCGGGCTCAGGTGATCCACCTGAACATCGGACTTTAACGTGCGAACCGCCAACATTGTTGGAATAACTTTCTGTGTTTTTGAAATGGATTCGGCCAGCAACGAATACTTTTGTGCATGTAAGCTCATCTCTGTTGTCCTCCTGTGTATCATGAAATGAAGATGATCGAATTAATGATTTTCACGATTTCGGTCAATCAGCCGGGCAAGAAACGCCTTCTCCGCTTCGATTAACCGTAATTTCAATTCAAGGCTGTATTGAATGTCCAAAATGGCCGATATGACTTCGAAAAGCGTCTCCTGATACCAATTGACTTGAGTGCGGTAAACGCCGCCAATGACAACCTCCATGATTCCTTGCATGTTGCAATTCGTTGGCTGTATTTATCGGAAAGAAGAACAAGTTTCTCGTATGCGGCAACCCATTGTCTGCGGTGCATGCTTTTCCCTCGCTCTCAAATCAGATTGGTAAAAAACACGCGGTGCCGTCGATTTGCATTGACCGAGAACACCGCGTTTTGTCATAGCTAAATCAATCCATGTTTTTTCATACTATAAAACTGATCACCGCCGATGATGATATGATCAAGCACGTCAATTCCAATGATGTTTCCGCATTCCACAAGACGTTTTGTAATCTGAATGTCCTCTGAAGAAGGAATCGGATTGCTACTCGGGTGGTTATGAGCCGCAATAATAGAAGCACTGCTCCGTTTGATGGCCGCTTTGAACACTTCACGCGGATGTACAATAGAAGCATTCAAACTGCCGATTGATATTGTTTCTCTTGCGATCACACCATTCTTGGTATTCAGAAACAGAACGACAAAATGCTCGCATTGCAAATACCGCATTTCGGGAATGAGAAGGTTGGCAGCGTCACGGGGACTCCGAATAATGTACTGAGACTCCACCGGCACATTCAGCTTTCTTGCCAATTCGAGTGCGGCCAGGATTTGTTTTGCCCGGACTTTGCCAACGCCCTTGATTTGCATCAGTTCTTGTTCTGTGACAGACATCAAATCAGCAATTGAGGGGAAGCAGGAAAAAAGTTCCTCTACGATGTAGGAACCCGGACGCTCGGCCAATGTTTGAGCAAACAGGCTCTTGATGGTATCGTAATGATTCAATGCAATAACCTCCTGAACATGCAAAAAGGGAAGCCACGGCGGCCTCCCTCTTGCGTGATGTGATGAAATTGAGTTAAGATGGGTGCGAGATAATTTATTTCTTAGTCGCTCCGATTAGCGGGCGGCTTTTTCTTTTTGGATCTGTTCGATCTCCAGTTCAATGAGCACCAGCTTGGTAAGCACACGGGCATACTGCATGCCTTCCTCGGTATACATCGGAGCATTCTTGTCCAGTGTGCGTTTCACTGATAGCCAGAACTGCTTTTGCTTCCGGAGAATTTGCAAACGATTCATTTGTCCTCACCTCCTTCTGGGGAAATAAAAAATCCGTCCATCGTTGCCCATCAAAGCAACATCAGACGGATACTTCGTGCTTCACGCGGTACGTGATCAAGACTTCAACTTGCCCATTCTTCAGGGCAACGACAGCGTATTTGTCACTGTCGATCCGCACGCTGTATATGAAGCCCTTCAGTTCACAGTAGCCGAGATATTCCTTCTGGCTGTTGCGTTTGAACGCCTGATAATTCATCTTCGTTTCACCTCCTTGCCTTAGTCTGGAACCGACGGTCACTTTGCACCTGCATGTTTCCGGTGAGACTGGAGTTGACGGCTGAAATACTTTTCAAAATACCGTCGCATGTAATAGGCCGCTGTCTCATCGTCCAACTCCCAACAGCGTCTGAACCATGCGTACAGCAATGTGCCCGCGATTCGCACACTGCCGTTGGCGACCAGTTGCTTCAATAAAGTCTGCAATTCTTCCGGCAAACCCCTGCGTACTACCATTGCGTTCACCTCCCTTCCATGTTCCGGCACTCTCACTACCGGATTTTCACTGTCAAATGCCCACGACAAATAACCCGCTTGATTCAAGCAGGCAAATCAACGATATTGAGTTAAATGTCAGGCTGTTAGGACTGCAACCGCACGGCAATCCGCAACTGACGGCTCAAATACCATCCGTCATGCTGTAAATCCCGGGCGATCTTGCCGTAGTCCAGATATGGCATCAGCGACGGCGGCACATGGCCGAACAGTCCTTCCTCCGCCATCTGCTCCGCAACGTCGGTCAAATCATCGATGTCGTAGTAAACGATGAACTCCCCGGCCTGCAAGGCCTGAATCACCTCGTCACGATTGCCTAGAAATTCACACAGTGCCGCGACCAGCCTGTCGTCGTAACGGTTCAATATCTCCATGTCATCATTTATGGCAAACACATCCTCATATTCGCCAATGGCAAATGGAGATTCATAATCATGAATCGCGTATTCTTCGTCTTTGCCAAGCACATCCCGGATGCATTGCTTCAGTTCATGCCGTTCCATCGGCAATGTGACCCAACGGCCAACTAACTTACCCTCGTTGTACTTCGCCAGATTGGCAATATACACGTTGATCTGCATTATATTTCCTCCGTTGATTATTTTCGCGATTCAGCCGAATTCCCGGTTATCAATTGGCATCCATTGCATAGAACGGCTGGACAGCAACACGAACCTCGGGCTGAAAGTGCCAACCTGCATCGGCTAACTCCCGAACCAACTTGTCATAGTCGAGAAACCGCTTAAGGGTGACAGGAACGCGGCCATAGTACCCTGACCGCACCATGGCGTCCGCTACGTCATAGAGGCTGTCTACGTCATAATACACACGGAGCTGTCCGCCATTCAGAATGCGAATGACCTGATCTGCATTATCCGTACATCCGCAAAGGGCATACACAAGCCGATGATCGTATTGAGCCATGACAGCGGCGACCTCATTGACAGTGAATACGTCGTCGTCCCTCTCGATAATAAATGGGGCCTCAAAATCCCGAATCTCCAACGCTTCATTGCCATCCGCAATTTCCTGCATAGCCTTCCTCAGATCATCCGGATGCATCGGTAATGACAGCCAGCGGCCAACCGTTTCTCCTTCTCCAGTCACATAAATCTGAATCTGCATGTCCATTCGCCTCCAGTTCAATCAGACCAAACATTCCATTGACATTTGCACGCAACCACCGTTACCTGAGGATGCAATTTCCATCCCCCGACAGCTACGCCGACAATCATTACCAACCGAACAAACGCATCCCTCCTTGTTATCGTGGAAGCCTCTCACCTTCCATGTCCTCGCTGTTATGCCTGCCAAACAAAAAGGACTGCCGTCCGCTGTATAACAGCAGAAAGCAGTCCATATGTAACCGGGTGGGGCATTAAACGGCTGGCCACCCCTTGTTATAAAAGCAGGGTGGTGCCTCCGGAAAATGTATATGATTTTTGCCTAAATAGGGCCGATCTTTCCTCCATTAAATAGCCGTCAACGCTTCCTTCGATCAATAGTGTTCAGGAATTCGCGGGCCACTTTGATCACGAAGTCCACTTCATCTGCATGACGTTGGCTTAGCATAGCGTTTAAGTCCTCAATCTTAGTGCGAATATTGTCACTGCCATAATGCATCGGCAATTCTTCAATATCCTCAAACAGTTGAGCGGGTTTCACACCCAATGCACTGATGATTTTGCCCAACGATTCCAGCGATATATTACGGGTACCTCGTTCAACGTCACTAATATAGCTGAAGCTCAGACCGGATCTCTCTGCCAGCCGCTCTTGCGTCATGCCTTTGAGCTTCCGAATCTTGCGAATTTGATTGCCAACTATATGGATAAACTCTGCCATGCCATCACCTCTACATCAGATTAGTAGAGTGAGAGCAAGACTTTTATCCTATGATAGGAGAACTTTTTAACTACACTTATTCGTTGTATAATAGGCTTGTCTGGCTATTGCCAAGATTCTACATTTTTCATCAGAGAGAGGGAGGGCGTCACCAACAGAAAAAAGAGATGAATTTGATTTTATCATAAGCCACCTATTTAAAAACTATCAACAGAAGGAGAAGAGCCTATGTCAGTGAAGAAAATTACATCTTTACTCGTCGCAGTAATATTAGTGTTCAGCTTGTTCGGAACGGCATCGGCGGCACTGCCTGGGTACGGTGAGGAATTGCAAAACGCACCGTCCAATACTCCGACCGTCACTTTTGCAGACGTGCCCAATACGCATTGGGCAAATAAATACATAAGCGAAATGGCGTCCCGCAAAGTCCTCGAAGGCTACCCTGACGGTAAGTTCAGGCCGGAAAATCAGGTATCCCGAGCCGAATTCGCAACGATCATCGTTAAAGCATCGGGTCTACAAGCGAAGAAAGTAAACTATTCTTCGTTTTCGGATGTCAAACCGACGGACTGGTATTCTCCGTATATTGAGGCTGTTAAAGATTATATGACGGGCTATCGTACCGCTGACGGAAGCTACATCTTCAACCCGACTGCACCTGCATTACGCGAAGATATAACCGTTGCGTTGGTGAAACTCAAGGGCTACGACGTTGCCCGTCTAGCCAACCGCTCGATCATTGAAGCTATGTTCAAAGACTACGCGGGTATCTCCGAAGCCGCCAAGGATTACGTTGCTGTCGCTGTCGAAAATGGACTCGTATCCGGCTATCAGGATGAATCATTCCGTCCGCAGGCTTCGATAACCCGTGCTGAGGCCGCTACATTGCTCTGGAGAGCTTATCAATACGGTAATGATAACAAAGGTGTTGGCGGCGGAAATCAAACGACCACAACAACGCCTACGCCGCCGGTAACACAACCGACTACACCAGCAACAAATCCATCAACACCGAGCCAGCCGCAACAACCATCACAAGCGGCGAAATTTAGTGTAGATACCCTTGTTGGCGGAATGGGGCAGGGAGACGTAGATGGGCCAGTAAGCATAGCCAAAATTAATGCAGTGGACAGCATGGTTTTGGACAAAGAGGACAATATATTTTTCCTCGACCAATCCAAGAATAAAATCCGGAAGTTTAATAAATCCAACGGACGGGTCGAGACATTCAAATCGGTTGATAGTCAGTTTGACGGTAGCTTCTCAAAGGACGGAAAAGTTGTTTACTATGACCACAATGATTTTAGAGCCAAAAAGTTGACTTACAGTTATGCAAATAATCGATTATATCTTCTTGGATTTAGCTTCTCAAATCCGTGGACAGATCAAATCTTTGAATTAACATCGTCTGCCGTTTCACTCTCCACATACGGTTTGAACAACAGGCAGGACTATAACTATCGATTCTTCCGTATTGATAACAATAACAATTTTATCTATGGCAGGGGCGGGAACTGGACGGATTCCTTTATATACTCTGCCGCAATCGGTTCCGAGTCGCAACTGCTGGCAAGTGAGAAGGATGCTACCGGAGTTACGTTTAGCAGATATGACAACGTAAATGATCGACCACTGGATGTCATCACTGCTGATAACAATTTATATGTGCTCGACACAGGTAATCGCACCCTGACAAAAATACAGTTGTTCCCTCGAAAAGTTGAGACGGTTGTATCGTTCGATAATCTTACTTTTAACAGCGTTACGGCCTACAATGGCATGTTCTACGTTTCAAGCGGATCAACCATTTACGAATTGAATCTGAATGGCAAGTTGTCTACTTTCATTGCAGGAAAAGACCTGACCTACAATGACGGCAACCCGATCAATAAAATCAGCCAGTTGAGTTTCGACAGCAATGGCAACGTTATTGTTTATGATGACGACAATAAAGCGATTCGCCGCATCAATTTGTAAGTTTTCCTGTGGGAGCCGCCGTGCTCCCTTTATTTACATTATGACTTCACTTCAATCATACGAAAGAAGGTACATTCAATGGCAACCTTGGCATTGTTGCTAAAAATCATCGGTGCTGTTTCGGAAGTTTCCGGCATTGTACATATCCTTGCTTCGATTAGAAAGAAGAAGAGAACACAAATCGGGATCGGATTCATCATTTTGGTTGTCGGCGTAATTTTGCTTGTGATTGCGACTAACATCGAAGACAAGATGAGAGCCGGATACTACTAAGCATTGAAAGGAAGGTAACCAGTGAGGCTGTTTATAAAGATCATGTTGTCCTTGCTAGCGTGTTGTATTGCCGTCGTAATGATTGTGAAGCTTATGCCAAAGGAACGGTTATTGTTATCCGCAGTAAACGAACGAGACATGAACATGGTGGACTGGATGGTGAAACTCGGGGCCGATCCGAATGCACATACCGATTCTGCGTACACACCATTGAATCTTGCTGTTAGAAACGGCGACATAAACATGATAAGAAAACTTCTGGCCCATGGTGCCAGTCCGAATGAGCAAGCGAACTACGGAAGCGGGGAGAAGATACTCGTTGGCAATCTATCTATCGCCATAAATTACGTTGATGATCCGGTACCGGTCATTCAATTATTGATTGAAGCGGGCATAAATGTTGCCGATGATCCATATGCACTGAAAGATGCAATCGAGAGGGGACAAATAAAAGCAGTGGAGTTATTGATTCGGCACGGGGCCGATATCAACGGCGGTCTTCAGTTCGCGATCATGTATGATAAACTCGACATTGTCAGATTGATGCTGGAGAGCGGTGCAGACCCAAACCAAGGAGTCATGCTGGCTAAAATGACGTATAACCAAGAGGCATTGCTCATGCTTGAAGAAGCCGGAGCAACCGTAACATCTCCGCCGCGGGAACAAACACATCCAGAGGACTATACAACCGTTAACGGTGCCAAGATTCGGCTTCATTAACGAGAAAAGTTACCTCGAAGATTACGGCAAAGGAGTTAGACATGAACTGCACAAATTGCGGACATACACTACAGGACAATCAAAATTTTTGCGGGCAATGCGGGCAACGGATAGATGCCGGTAATCATCGACCGCAGAACATCACTGAGACCCAAACGAGTGGTGTTTCCGAAGAAGAGCTTTCTTGGTTCATTGGCAAAAACGCCGATGTATACTTACAGAAATGGAGACGCAATAGCCGTTGGAACTGGCCTGCCTTTCTGTTTGATGCTTACTGGCTGATGTACCGAAAGATGTACCTTTACTGTGTCTTCTATCTCATCATTTGGTTTGTTTGGAGCAACGTGATTGTTGCCTCGGTGTTCAGTGAATGGAACCCGATCGAGAGCCCCGGCCTTCTCCCATTGGTGCTGGTTATCTGTTGCATCCCTAAACCGGTGCTGGGCTTTTTTGCAAACAAGTTATATCTGCATCAAGCAAAAAGGAAAATCATCGCCATTGTTCGAGACCCAAATAAGCATGAGTCACGGGAAGCAGAGATCGCAGCGGCAGGCGGAACGAATATGGTATTGCCTCTCACCGTGTTGACGTTGCCTTATTTACTGGCTTTAATTGCAGGGCTGTTTTTCTTTTCCAGAACCTTTCTAATGTTCAATGACGCACTTGAGAAGGCAAATGTAACGACCAATAAGACGATGACAAATGAAAGCGAAGCACCGGCAATTCAGACAACCGCTCCAGAAATGCTGGAGAACACAGACCAGATTAACATTTTGTTATTGGGCGGCGATTCCCGGAATAGTGAGATTCAATCTTCGGACAGCATCATAATCGTTTCTATCGACCCTGCAACGAAAAAAGTCAAATTGCTCTCCATTCTCCGTGATACATATGTAAAGATTCCGGGTTATGGTGAAGATCGTATCAGCAAGGCGATTACAATGGGCGGTTCCAGTCTGGCAATGCGAACAGTCGAAGAATGGGCGGGTATCCCAATCCAATATTATGTGTACATGAATTTACCGGGCTTTATCAATTTGATTGACGTAATGGGCGGCGTTGACATAGAAATAGAGAAAGATATGAACTATGTCGATTCCAATGACGATCCAACGTCAATATACCAAATCCATTTGAAAAAGGGTTATCAGCACTTGAACGGAATAAAGGCATTGCAGTACGTTCGATTCCGACATGATGCATTGAGCGATTTCGCACGCACGGAACGGCAACGAAATTTTTTGAAGGCAATCGCCAAAAAGTTGCTGACTACTACGACGGCTATGGAGCTTCCGAACCTAATAGAAGCTATCGAGCCATTCATCGAAACGAACCTCAATGTCGATGATATGATAAAGTTGGGCAAACTTGGCTTTGAAATCGACACGGAAAGCTTTGACAGTATTCAATTGCCGCCGATGGAACTCATACAAGAAAAATCAGTAAACGGAAAAGCCGTACTTTACGTTGAACCTAAGCAGATAAAGTCATACGTAAAAAGTATACTGAGCGATGATTCCAGGACTCAGAGCGATTGATAACAGTAGAGCAATATTGTTGCAATGTGTTGAGTATCGGCATCAAAACTATCTATGTCAACAGAATCGGTATGCGGCGGAGGGGGCGAGCCTCTCCGCTTTATTAATGATGGCCGAAAGGCGGGATTTGGTCTCGGATTATGGATTGCATATTACCTTCTTTGCTTTGTGCTTTATTGTTTAAGGGCCGTTTGCTATTGGCGGGTTTCATAATGTTACTGCCAACCCATATTGGCCGGAATATGACAGTGTTAGGTGTCCAAGGTTTTCCAGAAATCGTGTCCTTAGTGAAGAGATAAGAGGAAAAGTCAGCACGGATGACTTTCCCTCTGCTTGTCGTTAGACGAACCGGACTTGGTAAATATCTTTACTCCTCAAGTTGAATCGCGCTTCTCTCATGATGACATACCAATTCCGGTCAAGCTCAAGCCGGCACCGAATACCGCGATCACCAACGCGTATCTCAAAGCATTCGCCACAATGCACCGCGTAGGTGCCTCCTGCCTTCCGGACGGTCCAGCAGTCCGCCTCCCGATCGTAGATCATCGTTACCCAAGGTCCTTTCATGACAGTTCACCCTGAATGACACGCTTGACCATATGATCGTCGATGATCCGATGTTTGTTCTGCGCCCCATAAATCAGGGCGTGTGTGCAGACCTTGTTAATGAGCCGTGCTGCCCCGCTCGAAAAGCGGAAGATGTCATCAATCGCACCGTCGGTGAAGATGTCGTGCTCGGTTCCGGCGTACGTCATATGACGGCGAATATACTCCCCGGTCTGCGCCCGGTCGAAGTGAGGCAGCTTACATTGCAGGTCAATGCGCTGACGGATGGCGGCATAGGCCTGCAGATTCAGGCGATCCCACAGTTCGCTCTGGCCGACAAGGATGAGCGCCATGGGACTTTGCGCATCCATCTTGAAGTTCAGCAGGAAACGCACTTCCTCCAGCATCTCACGATCCAAGAGATGCGCCTCGTCGACGACCACAACGGGCTGCAGCCGGTGAATGCCGCGCATGAGCTCGATTTCGCGGTGCAACTGCCGCTTGGCGTCGCCGCGGTAGAACTTCGACTCGCAGCCGAGCTGCTCGAGCAGCCCTTTGTAGAAGTGCCGCGGCGTCAGCTTGGAATCCGATACATAGAGCACTTTGAATTTCGCGGGGTTTAACCCCTCGGCAAAACGACGAATCGTTGTGGTCTTGCCTGTACCGCAATCGCCGGTTACAACAGCAAACCATTGCCGCTGAGCGGCATACTCGAGACGGCCGAGCGTCTCTTCGAGCATAACCGATTCATACAGTTCCTTTGTCGGCATATCCCGAGAGAATGGTGAACGAGCGAGGCCGTAGAAGGACTCAAACATGGCGATCCTCCTTGTTCACGCGGCGGTAAGCGACGGCTTGCGCCTGCTGTTCCTTGCGTTCCCGTCCGCGTTCTTCCGCCGCCGCAAGCAGTCTCGACGAATCCGCCGGCACTGAGCCAAAATGATCGGGCAGCGGCGGTCGCTTCCCGGCTCTCTCCCCGATCACGAGCTCCCGTACGCGCCAAGGTTCATGGCCTTCGTACTCGATCGTCAGCTCCGTGATGTCTGCCGGATCGAAGACGACATCCACCGTGCAGCCGATGAATGGGAGACCGACCTCGTACTTGCGGCCATTGAAGCTGATGCAGCCGGATTTGTCGACCTTCCGGCTCTCGCAGTGCTGGAAGGCATTTGCCAGCTCGTCCGGGTCGACGAACCGAAGCGCCTTCTTGTCGCTGCGGTAAGCCGATTCCGGGCTGAACTTGTTCTCAAACGCGGAATGCGGCTTGTTCTGGTAGCATTCCGACAGCCACACCGCAAACAGCTCGTTCAGCCGCTCAAGCGTCTTCGGTTTTTCGAGCGCCGATTCGCTCAAGAACGCATCGACCACACGGTTAAATCGCTCAACCTTGCCGGTTGCCTCTGGTGAGTAGGGGCGAGCAAAGAGAAGCCGAATACCCAGCTTGGAACAGGCACGCGTCATCCACTTGGTTCGATATTGCTTGCCATTGTCGAAGTAAACCGCCTCGGGAACGCCGAATTTTTGAATGGCCTTCCGGAAGCAGTCCTCGACAATGGTCTGATCCATAACCGGATAAAACTCGCCGTGCAGCACAAACCGCGTCGCGTCATCAATGAACGTGACGAGAAAGACTTGCTTCATGGCGCCGCCTGGGCCAATGGGGAGATATGGACCATACTTAAGGTCCGAATGCCAGAGACGATTCCGATGCCGCTGCTGAAACCGCCTTGCGGCGACGCCGGACTCGGCGTACATGCGCATATGGCGCGTGCTGTAACCGCGCTCGGCCAGCCGCTCTTGCAATGTACTGCGTTTGATCTGGCCAGGCTGGATGCGGCCCTCCCACTCAAGAATCTGGATGAGTTGCGCGACGCTTCGGCTTGGTACTTCCCTCCGCAGGAGAATGGCTTGTTCCAGCACCTCCGCCGGGATCGTCGATTCCGACGGCCGGCGTCCCTTGCCCTTGGGTTTCAAACCGCCAAAACCTTCTTCGCGGTACTTCGCCAAATACCGGCGCAGCGTGCGCTCGGAGAGCCCGGTATCTTCGCAGATCCGCTGTTTGATCGTTCGAGCCTTCGCGGGGTCGAGCCCCTCCGCCAGGAGCGGCGACAGCAACTGTACGCGTGCCGATGCAACAGCCTCGGCCTTCTTCTGATCTTTCATCCATTCTGCACCTCGACTAGTAGACTTCGAGATGAGTCTACCGCAGGATTAGCCGGACAAGAATGCAGAACGGGTATGTGCCCATAAATTTGAATTGACGACCGGGCGGACAATTCGCGCCAGCCAGCCGGGGGCGTCCCCGACGTAGTGTCCGATACGATGATGTGCAGACTGCGAAGGGACGGACGGCATCTCCACAGGGTCCTGATGAAAGCGAATGGCGATTGAGGTGAGGACCCCGAGCAAGTACGGGATCTGTTCGTAAAACCAGTGTTTCCAGCGGCGCAGCGTAGCGTCATCTGCCGCCGCTGTGGATACCGACTCCGGTTCGGTAACGACCTGCTCTACGCATGCCGATTCGTACCGTTTGTACGGCACAATGCAGTCTGGCAGCTCGTGATGAATCTTTCGGCATTGGCCGCACCGTAACCGGCGGATGGAGAGCACGCGACGATCCCCGCTTTCGCTCACTAGTTTCCGCCGCCGACTGCCGATCACACTAAGCGCTTCTCCACAACAAGGTGAGGGGACCAACTCTGCACATCGAACTGAAAACGCCGGGAGTCTTCTCAACCAGCTCATACTCTGTTACAATGATCATGTTGGGTAGGGGATGCATCCCGTGAGCCTGTTGCTGCAGGCCCACATAAAAGGGAAGCATCCTTTTCCTTTTCTGTGATACGGTCATTATATTCAGCAACTTCCGGACAGGCAATCCCATCAGCAATTGGACGTTATGCTTCAGCGGTAACATTCATAAGGAACGTGTGGTATGCCAGAACAAAAGGACGGATAAAATTACTTCGATCTTGCTATTAGTGTTCTAACTCTACGTGCCGATTCAAATCGAATTCGGCTTTTTTATGTAGATGTTCGTTACAATTCATCGATATTGACGATATATAGAATATTGATCACCCGACTTTAACCATTCTCAGATTGGAATCTCGGCGTATGACTAATATCTATCAGGATTTCAGCCAATGTTAAGTGGTACTGAGCCAGAAAATTGCGATTTTGGCGTTTCTACTCCCAATAGGGGTAACAAAACCTAATTGAGTTCAACATATTGATCAAGATCAGGAAGAAGGACCCAATGCCTTGTGATAGAATTAAAGAGGTGTCTGTTGTTTAGGAGATGGCAAGAAAGTATTATTCAGAATCGCTGCCAATCCCACTTATCAACGGACTGACCGCCCATGATATGATCACTCGGTGGAGAAAGAACGCAACGCACGAGCTTCACGAGTTAAATGAAGGTGATTGTTTGAGTAGCCGGACTTTTTTCAAAACTCCGCTTGAAGCGGGAAGTCATACGATCCCTATTGCCCAAACCGCAAAGACAGAAACAAGCAAAGACCTGATACCCAATACTGATAAAGATGCCTTTTTCTTTCGATCATTGGAGAAGCAGGGGATCTATTTGAATGAACAGCAAATACATGCTGTACGTCATTTCAAAGGGCCATTGCTTACACTTGCAGGAGCGGGTTCAGGCAAGACTTCAGTTTTGGTATGCCGGACAGGCTATCTGATCACAGTTCGTAACATCAATCCGAAAAACATACTGCTGGTTACGTTCTCCAAAAAAGCGGCAGAGGAAATGCGTGACCGAATCGCACATTTGCCTGGGATGGATGAAAATATAGCGGCAATCATTCAAACCCGCACGTTTCACTCGTTTTTCCTTAAAATCATTCGAAAACATGGTGTAACACAAGACATTCTGAGCGAAACACGGTATCAGCATATCGTGCTGAAACGTATTTTGCGTGAGATGGGGCTCCAGGATGAATATCAGCCGGAAACGTTACTATCCTTGCTATCCTCTTATAAAATGCAGATGGTTAATGTGGACAGTTTACCGGAAACAACCGACGAGGAAAAAGAACTGAAACAGATTTTTGATGCATATGAGAAGTGGAAAACGGCTAACAACAAAATTGACTTCGACGATGTATTGCTGTTTGCTTATAATATGCTTCGACAAAAACCTTCGCTGTTGGCCGCGTTGCAGAAGCGGTTTCTATACGTCATGGTCGATGAGTTTCAGGATACGAATATGGTGCAATACGAATTGATCAAGATGATCACCGAACCGCACCGCAACCTGATGATTGTCGGCGACGATGACCAAACAATTTACTCCTTCAACGGAGCAAGGAACGAATTCATACTGAACTTTGACAAGTTATACCCGGACGCCAAGACGATTACGCTCGATATCAACTACCGTTCTGCAAGCAGTATCGTCGGACTTGGCAATGAAGTGATCAGGCATAATAAGCGGCGGAAAAAGAAAACGCTGAAAGCAAAACGGCAAAACCAAACTCAGCCTCAATACATTCGGCCTAAGAATACCGATGATGAAGCGGAGATTATTACAAAATATATTCTGCGTCAAGTTAAGCAGGGAAAACGAAGTTTCGGTGATTTTGCTATCCTGTATCGGACGGCGAGTAACAGCCGTGCAATCATCGAACAATTTGTCATAGATGACGTTCCCTTTGTCGATTACGGAAGTGAAGAATCGTTTTACGGACATTGGCTGGTTAAGCCCCTTGTTGACCATATTCGTCTTGCTTTGCATCCGCAGGACTTTGAAGCTATGGAAGGCATATTGCCGACATTGTACATCAACCGGGAGCAAGGCATGGAATTCATCCTCGATCAGGAAAAGGTACAAAAGAAAAAGTGGCCGCTGATTCATCTAATGTCGTATCCTGATATCAAGGACTTTCAGAAAGAGAAACTCATGGAACGTCTCAAACTGATCAAGTCGTTAAAGTCAATGAAACCGGTTGATGCGATTCAATTAATGCGTCGCGAGTTTTACGATCAATTTCTGGAGACAAACAAACGGAACAAACTGACCCATCACAAAGAAATCATGCGTGAAACGCTGGATGAGTTAGAATCGTCAGCGAAACGATTTTCATCCATTGAAGAATTCGTTTCCTTTATCGCTGAAGTCGCAGAGAAGCGTAAAGCAATGGATCACAGCCAGCACGAAAATGACGACAGGGTTTCGCTGATGACGATTCACAAATCCAAAGGACTTGAGTTTCCTGTTGTCTGCTTGATTGGAGCATCCGAAGGCAACATGCCACACAATTCTATCTTTGATGCGGAGAAAATGAGCGACGTGTTCACCACGCATGCAGGCCGCGACAAAATTACAGCCGCAATGGAAGAAGAGCGACGTCTCGTTTACGTAGCTGTTACCCGTGCCAAGGATGATTTAGTGATAAGCTCCCCGGCCTATCATCGAGGGAAGAAGGCGGCGGTATCAAGGTATATAATGGATGCATTCCCCAAACGGTCTGCCAATGATACGGGGAACCGGCAACCGGGGGCAAGCAAATCTTATTCTTCACAAAGGACGCAAACCGACACGGTTTATGCATGGATATGTACCAGCGGCAAATGCACCGCATGGCAACGCATTAAAACCTATGAAGAAGCAGAGTTACCAACAAGAGAATGTCCGTTGTGCAAATCGCCGATGGAGAAAGGGAGCAAGGAAATTACGTTCTTGTCACACTAATAGTAATCTCAATGAATTAACAATTTAATGGTTTCCCGTAATGCAAATATTATTGTTAGAAGGACTTTGAGTCTAAATTGGTGAAATTATTAATCTAAATTTTGTTCCGAGTTATTTTTCTTTGATAAAACAACAATGGATGGAGATAAAGTACAATGGCATATATCGAAGAAATGATTGATCAAATATCAGATCCCGAGCTTCGAAAGGTAATTTCTGATGAAGTTAAAAAATTAAAAGAAAATAAGCAATTTGGGTTGGTGTTTGAACATCATATACCTGAGGTTGTACCGGTTTATAATGCTCCTATAAGACCAAAAGCTAGGGTTGCTAAAAAAACAGGAAAGTTAAACGAAACTTTTCGTGTAAAGAGAATATTGAATGATAAAGTTGAAATGGTAAAAGATGCTGATGGAAGTTTACAAATTGTATCAGTAAATGAGATAGTTGTAGTTAAACAATTTGGCGACCCTATATATCCTGCACTTATTCCGATTGATAGTGTATCAAATGGTGATCCAAAAGCACCACATCACATTTTGCTTGAAGCAGATAACTATCATGCATTACAGTTACTTGAATACTTATATCCAGGAAAAATTGATTGCATATACATAGATCCTCCATTTAATACAGGAGCACGTGATTGGAAGTACAATAATGACTATGTAGATAAGAATGATAGTTGGCGGCATAGTAAATGGTTAGCAATGATGAAAAAGCGTTTAGTGCTGGCAAAACAGTTATTGAAAGAAGATGGAGTCTTAGTTTGTGCAATAGACGATAATGAATTAGCAACACTTTGGTTACTGTTAAAGGATGTATTCCGTAACTATGAGATTACTTGTGTTACAGTTGTTCATCATCCTAGGGGGACACAAGGGGATAAATTTTCATCTTTACACGAATACGCTTTATTCGTGTATAAAAAGTCAGCAGTAATTTCTGATAGAGTAAGCAGTTCATTCGGTGAACTCTATAAGTTAAGAAGATGGGGAAGTTCATCAGAAAGGGAGTTCGGTAGAAATAAATGTTTCTATCCTATATTTGTTAAAGATGGGAAAGTGGTCAAGATCGGAGAAGTTCCGGATGATGATTTTCATCCTTCAGCTGCAGTCATTGAGCATGAGGATGGAACTCTTGAGTTTTGGCCAATTGATTCGCATAGGATTGAACGAAAATGGCGTTATGCCCGGGACACAGTCACAGAAATTCTTGATCGTATTTTTGTCACTGAAATAAATGGCGAAAAGCAGTTACAAATTGGACGAGCGAGTGAAAGGAATAAAACCGTTTGGACTGGTTCTAGATTTGATGCTGGAACACATGGAAGTAAATTAGTTAGTGAAGTATTGGGAGTTCAATTTCCATATCCAAAATCATTATATACAGTCTTTGATTGTATCCGTGCCTGCACAAAACACAATAAGAACGCTATTGTTGTCGATTTTTTTGCAGGATCAGGAACCACACTTAATGCAGTGAACCTTCTGAATGCTGAAGATGATGGTACAAGACAATGTATTATGGTGACCAATAATGAAGTATCGGACGATGAGTCAAAAAGTCTAATTGAGCAAGGTTTGCAACCCGGACAGCCTGAGTGGGAAGAGCACGGAATATGTCGCTCGATTACTTGGCCACGTAGTAAATATACCATCTTAGGTGTCAGGGATGATGGCTCGCAACTTACGGGGGAATATATTACCAACCAGTCAGTTGAGAAAAACAAACCACGCAAGATTAAACAAATTGGTTTTATAGATTCTTCGTTTTTGAATACTGCAACAAAGAAAAAACAACTTGTAGCATTAATAGAAGGCATTCCACAATCGGCTATAAAGAGGGATACAGCGTTTTACGTAAGTGATGATCCTAAAAATAATGCTTCCATTCTTTTTGATGAAGAAAGGGCTGATGAGTATCTTTCTTTATTGGATGGAAAAGAGCATATTACTGATTTTTATATTATAACTTCAAATAACCGAATTTTTGATCAAATAAAAAATCGAATAAATGAAATCCTAGGGCCAATTATAGTGTTAGAGGAAAAAACTCGTCCAATGTCATTGGGATTTCCAACAAATCTCGATTATTTCAAGCTTGATTTTCTTGATCCCAATGAAGTTGCTTTGGGAAGGCAGTTTAAGGCAATACTTCCTATAATTTGGATGATGGCTGGTGCGAAGGGTAATTGTCCTATAACAGATTATCCCGTTCCGTGGTTAATTCCTACAGATTGCCCTTTTGCCATACTGATCCAGGAAACGAAGTTCAAAGAATTTCTTAAAGAAATCAGTGGAAAAGAACTCACTCATATTTTTTTAATTACTAATTCTGAGGAAGCCTTCTTTGAAATGAAGGCTGAACTTAATGTTCCAAATGTATTAATGTTGTACAAAAACTATCTCAAAAATTTTGAAATCAATAGACAATGGAAGGATTAGATATTATGAAAATAGAACTCAAAGACTTTCAAGAGATAGCTGTTAAAGAATTGATTAAACAAGTTATGTACGCGAAAAATGAAATTCGTCAAGGTGGTGCACCTCAAGCTGTTGTTTTATCTTCACCCACCGGGTCAGGGAAAACAGTAATATCCGCTGCATTGATGGAGGCTGTACTTGAGGGTACTGACCATTTTTTAGCCGAGGAAGAAGCTGTCTTCCTTTGGCTTTCTGATCAACCGGAATTAAATAAACAATCGCGTAAAAAAATACTTGATTCTTCAGATCGTATTCGTGAAAGCGATATTGTAATTATTGACTCCGATTTTGATCAGGAAACATTAGATGCAGGTAAGCTCTATTTTGTTAATACTCAGAAATTAGGTAGAGACAAACTACTAACTATAAAAGGAGATAAACGTTTTTTTACAATTTGGGAAACTATAAATAACACTCAGCTTCGTTTTGGAGAGAAGTTCTATCTTATTATTGATGAAGCTCATCGTGGAATGAACCAAAATACGCGTGAAGAAAATTTCACGAAGACTATTGTTCAAAAATTTATATACGGAAGTCCCGAAGATGGTCTTCTACCGATCAGGTTGATTATTGGAATTTCTGCAACACCTGGTAGATTTCTTACACTAATCCAAAGCACACAGCATCAACAAAATCGAATATTAAGAGAAGTCACTATAGACCCTGAAGAAGTAAGGACATCAGGCTTATTGAAAGATAAGATAATATTACATCATCCTAAAGAAGGGCAACCTTCGGATTGGACATTACTTGCAACTGCAGCTAGGCAATGGCTCTTAATGAGAGATTCTTGGAATGAATATACTAAATCTCAAGGCATTGGCCCAGTTAATCCTGTAATGGTAATACAGGTTGAAGATAGAAGTGAGGATAGTGTTACCCGTACAGATCTCGAAATGGTTATTAAAACACTCGAAGAAGAAATTGGGCCAATTAAGGAGGAAGAAATTAGACATTGTTTCGAAGAGGATTTTGATATTCCAGTAGGCAATAGAAGAATTAGGAAGATTGATGCGTCACAGATACAGGAAACTACAGATGTAAAGTTTGTTTTGTTCAAACTAAGCTTAACAACTGGATGGGATTGTCCACGTGCTGAGGTAATGATGTCATTTCGTCGAGCACAAGACTTTACTCTTATAGCTCAATTAATCGGTAGGATGGTGCGTACGCCCTTAGCCAGGAAGGTAGAGAGGAATGAATTATTGAACACAGTCTCATTGTATCTCCCGTATTATAACAAAGAGGGACTGCGACAAGTAATAGAATTTCTTAAAAGTGATCCAGATATTGTTCCACCTACAGAACCTGAAGATGGGAATAACTTAGTGATTCTAACCCGAAGACAAAACAGTGAAGCTTTATTCCGTGCACTAGAGGAGATTCCGACATATTATATTGAAAAGACAAAAAAGATGTCTAATTTACGTCGTTTGATGAAACTCTCACGACTGCTTACTTCTTTTCATGGAATCGATCCTGAGGCATACGAAGAATCAAAGAAGCTTATTCTTGAAACACTTCATTCTGAAAAAGAGTTGTTAAAAGCTTCTGATCCTGATTTTAGCACACAAGTAGATGAAGCTGATGAAATAGTTGTATACCCAGTGACTGTTGAACAAGGTATTTGGACTGAAATACCAGGTGATCCTGTACGAGTAAAATTAACTGAGGCTAATATATCCGAACTCTTTAATAGGTGTGGGAAAAGATTAGGCGATGGTCTGCATTTAGAGTATTGGTCAACTTATTATGATTCAGAAGATCCAAATAGGCCGAAGTTAGAATTATTCCTAACACTTCAGAATCAAGAGATTTTCGAGAAACTCGAACAAGTTTGTGATGACCGAATTAACACATTATTCGAGAAACATAAAATTGCGATTCGTTCTCTATCCAGTTCTGAAGAAGAACGATACAATAAAATAAAAATTATGGCAAAAGATCCACAACACATTCATTTTAGTGCACCTCCATCTATAATGGTAAATGTCGATAAATCGGATCCGAAATTTGCCTATTACGATAAACATCTATATGTTGATAACGATAATAATTTTCCTGCTGTATTTAACAGCTGGGAGAAGTCAACCATTGTGGATGAAATTGAAAAAGAAGAGGTTGTTGCGTGGCTCAGAAATTATGATAGAAAACCATGGGCCTTATGCGTTCCTTATAAAGATGGAGATGAAATTAAATCTTTCTATCCCGATTTTCTTATAGTTAGAAAAGACGGGGATAATTATATCATTGATGTTTTAGAGCCTCATAGAGAAGATTATGATGACAATTGGAAAAAGGCCGTTGGTTTAGCTGAGTTTGCGAAGAACCATTGGAATAGTTTCGGACGAATTGAAATAATTCGTAAAAAAGGTTCTGCTTTAAAGCGATTGAACTTAAATAATGAAACGGTAAGAAGAGCAGTAGCGAGGGTAAATGATAATGAACATTTAGACACTATTTTCGATACTCTTTCTGATTAATAAGATTTGCGGTTAATTAGTTGCTCCTGAAAAAGTCGATTTTCAAAAATAGTTTCGGGTTGCTGGCTGGGTTGTGAGGGGGAACTTTCCCTAATGATCGGTTTCCATGTTAGTTTTGGAGCATTTTTGCCGCTCTTTGCAGG